>JBGQKF010000004.1:0-35703 GCA_041499435.1 Gammaproteobacteria bacterium | reverse complement strand
GCGCCTACCAGCAGTGCGGAGCGCATACCGCCCCCCTCCGTTGCCGAATCGATCTCGCCTCAGCGTGAGCGCGCATCGGCCGACTATGTAACTCGCACGGGTATGACACAAGACAGCGGATCAGGACAGGCCGAGGCGCTGCCAGATGACCGATGCCGGCCCGGCCTGGTTGAGTGTGTAGAAGTGCAGGCCCGGTGCGCCGCCGCGAATCAGCTTATCGCAAAGCTGCGTCACAACATCCAGACCGAACGAGCGGATCGACGCGGTGTCGTCGCCGAATCCTTCCAGCTTGCGGCGGATCCAGCGCGGGATCTCGGCTCCGCACGCATCGGAGAAGCGCGCGAGTTGCGAGAACCGATTGATCGGCATGATGCCGGGTACGATCGGAATGTCGATACCTTGCGCCTGGCATTCATCGACGAACGCGAAGTAGGCGTCCGCGTTAAAAAAATACTGAGTGATCGCGGAATCGGCACCGGCTTCGACTTTGCGCTTGAAGTTGACTAGATCTTCCTGTGCGGTGCGGGCCTGCGGGTGATATTCCGGATAGGCGGCGACTTCGATATGGAAGGCGTCGCCAAACTCGGCGCGGACGAAGGCGACCAGCTCGTTGGCATAACGGAACTCGCCCGGATCCACCAGACCCGATGGCATGTCGCCCCGTAAGGCGACGATGCGCTTGACCCCAGCCTTGCGGTAGCGTTCGAGCATTTCGCGCACCAGCGGCCTGGTGGAGGCGATGCACGACAGATGCGGCGCCGCGCGCTGCCTTTCTGCGCAGATCTCCAGGACGGTGTCGATGGTGCGATCGCGCGTGGAGCCGCCGGCTCCGAACGTGACGGAAAAAAATGCCGGCTTGAGCTGCGCCAGTTGGCGGCGCGTGGCACGCAGGCGCTCGATGCCCTCCGGCGTCTGCGGTGGAAAGAATTCGAAACTGAAGGTCTTTGCGCGCATGACTCGCTAACCGAACATCCCGGCGCAAACGCCGGCGTTGTGTTGCCGGCGCTTCGCGGTTTGATGATTCACGTACAGACGCTTTAGTACCGGTAGTGGTCGGACTTGTACGGACCGTCTTTGTCCACACCGATGTAGCGCGCCTGCTTGTCGTTGAGCTCGGTCAACATGGCGCCCAGCTTCGAAAGCTGCAGGCGTGCGACCTTTTCGTCCAGATGCTTGGGCAGCGTATATACGCCGACGGGATACTGCGCCTGATTGGCCCACAGCTCGATCTGCGCAATCACCTGATTGGCGAAGGACGACGACATCACATAGCTCGGGTGGCCGGTGCCGCAGCCGAGGTTCACCAGTCGGCCCTCGGCCAGCAGGATGATGCGCTTGCCATCCGGGAAGATGATGTGATCGACCTGCGGCTTGATGTTCTCCCAGCGATACTGCTTCAAGCTCGCGACGTCGATCTCGTTGTCGAAATGGCCGATGTTGCACACGATCGCGTTGTTCTTCATGCGCTTCATGTGCTGGTGGGCGATCACGTCGATGTTGCCGGTGCAGGTGACGAAGATGTCGGCCTTGTCCGCCGCATAATCCATGGTCACCACGCGATAGCCTTCCATAGCTGCCTGCAGTGCGCAGATCGGATCGATCTCGGTAACCCAGACTTGTGCAGAGAGCGCACGCAGTGCCTGTGCCGAGCCTTTGCCGACATCCCCATACCCGGCCACCAGAGCGACCTTGCCGGCGACCATGACGTCGGTGGCACGCTTGATGCCATCCACCAGCGATTCGCGACAGCCGTACAAATTGTCGAACTTGGATTTGGTCACCGAATCGTTGACATTGATCGCGGGAAACCCGAGCCGGCCTTCTTTGTGCATCTGATACAGGCGCTTCACGCCCGTCGTGGTCTCTTCGGTCACGCCGCGGATGCTGGCCTTGAGCTTGGAGTACCAGCCCGGGTGCGTATCCAGGCGCTTGCTGATCGCCGCGAACAGCGCGGTCTCCTCTTCATTCGCCGGGTGACGGATGCAGGACGGATCCTTCTCGGCTTGTGTGCCCAGGTGCACGAGCAGGGTGGCGTCGCCGCCATCGTCCAGAATCATGTTGGCCAGCTCGCCACCGGGCCAACCAAAGATGCGGTGCGTGAACTCCCAGTACTCGTCGAGGTTCTCGCCCTTGTATGCGAATACCGGCGTGCCGCTCGCAGCGATCGCCGCCGCTGCGTGATCCTGCGTGGAGAAGATGTTGCACGAAGCCCACCGCACTTCGGCGCCGAGCGCCTGCAGCGTTTCGATCAGCACCGCGGTCTGAATCGTCATGTGCAGGCTGCCCGCGATGCGCGCGCCACGCAAAGGCTGCTCAGGCGAGAATTCCTCGCGGATCGCCATCAGCCCCGGCATTTCGGTTTCGGCGATCGCGATTTCTTTGCGCCCCCAATCGGCAAGCGCAAGGTCGGCAACGCGATAGTCGGTGAAGTCTTTGGGGGGATTCCTGGATTGCAATACGGCGCTCATCACGCCCTCCTTTCCGTTAAGAAAAAAGTTCGTGAGCGCCGTTGCAAACTGCTTGGATCCCCGAGCCTGGCGAGCCAGATGCCCGTTGCAACGCTCCTCGGGGGATCGAAATTATAAGCCAGAAATGAGCCCGCTGTCAGGAGCGGTCCCGTGCGGCGCTCGAGTCAGGCGTGCGCTACTGCCGTGCCGGCCTCGGCTTTGAGGGCAGCGGCCTTCTCCAGATTCTCCCAGGAGAACTCCGGCTCGTCGCGGCCGAAGTGGCCATAGGCCGCGGTCTTGCTGTAGATCGGGCGTAGCAGGTTGAGCTCGTTGATGATGCCTTTGGGCCGCAGATCGAAGTGCTTCTCGATGAGTTGCACGATTTTCTCGTCCGGGATGCGCCCGGTGCCAAATGTGTTCACCATCAGCGAGACCGGACGCGCTACGCCGATGGCGTAGGCCACCTGCACCTCGCACCTGCGCGCCAGCCCGGCTGCAACGATATTCTTGGCGACGTGGCGGCCGGCATACGCTGCCGAGCGGTCCACCTTGCTCGGATCCTTGCCGGAAAACGCACCACCGCCGTGATGTGCCGCGCCGCCGTAGGTATCGACGATGATCTTGCGTCCGGTAAGCCCGCAATCGCCGTGCGGGCCGCCGATTACGAATTTGCCGGTGGGATTGATGAGATAGCGGATGTTGCCCTTCACCATATGCTTGGGCAGGACGGGCTTCACTACCGTTTCGATGACCGCCTCGGTGAGTTGCTTGTGCTCGATCTCGGGTGCATGTTGAGTCGACAGCACCACCGTCTCGATGCTTTCCGGCTTGCCATCGACGTAACGGATGGTCACCTGCGACTTCGCGTCGGGCCGCAGCCACGGTAGACGGCCGTCGCGGCGCACCTCCGACTGCCGTTCCACCAGCCGATGCGCCAGATAGATCGGCATCGGCATGAGCACGGGCGTCTCGTCGCAGGCAAAACCGAACATCAGTCCCTGATCGCCGGCGCCCTGCTCCGGATCGAGACCCTGGCCCTCATCTACACCTTGCGCGATATCGCTGGACTGCTTGTCATAGGCCACGAGCACCGCACAACTGCGGTAGTCGAAGCCCAACTCCGAGTTGTCGTAGCCGATGCGCTTGATGGTCTGGCGTGCCAGGGTCTGAAAATCCACCACAGCATTGGTGGTGATCTCGCCGGCCATCACGACGAGGCCGGTGTTTACCAGCGTCTCGGCGGCCACCCGCGCAAATTTGTCCTGGGCTAAGATGGCATCCAGAACGGCATCGGAGATCTGGTCTGCGACTTTGTCGGGGTGACCTTCCGAAACCGATTCGGAAGTGAACAAATATTCACTCATTGCAAAAACACCTTCGAAATAATATCGCGACGGAAAGGTCCGTCAGAATAGCAGATAACCCCTGACGCTTGAAGACGAATGGGTGATACGCTCATGCGGCCCTGGTTGGACCGTTCACGCACAACTGGTTCACCCGCTTCGGCAAGGTCCCGCCCTCGCAGCACTGCCTGCACTCGCCTCGCGTCGTGATTACCCGACTGTCTTCGGACCGCTGCTGCCTCAATGACGCCGGATGCCATGGGGCGCGCGGCGGGAGCAGCTGAGCGAATGGGCCGCTTCGCCGTCTTCGGGCTATGGCTGCTGCACTTCCTGCCGCTCGCCTTGCTGGCACGCGTCGGTGAAGCTTTGGGAATGGTTGCATATGTCTTGGTGAAATCGCGCCGGCATATCGCACGCGTCAATTTGAATCTATGCTTCCCCGAGCTCACCGATGCCGAGCGCGAGCATTTGCTGCGCCGTCACTTCCGCTGCTTCGCGCGCGGCATCCTGGAATCGGGCATCGCATGGTGGGGCAGTGAGCAGAGGCTGCGCCGCACGGTAAGCGTGGAAGGCGAGGAGCACGTCCAGGCGCTGCGGGGCGCGCGCTTCATCGGGCTCGTGCCGCATTTCGTCGGCATCGAGCTGGAGGGCATGCGCATGACTCTGGACTACCGTGGTGCGGCCGTGTACGTCCATCAAAAAGACGCCTACATCGACGCGTTCCTCAAGCGCAAGCGTGAGCGTTTTCCGGGGACGCGTATGATCGCACGCCAGGAAGGCGTGAAGGCGATCCTGCACGCATTTCAGAATGGACAGGCGCTGCAGCTCTCACCCGACATGGACCTCGGCCCGCGTGACGCGGTATTCGTGCCATTCTTCGGCGTGACAGCGGCGACGGTCACCGCGCTGCCGCGCATCGCCAAATTGACGCGATCGCGGATCGTGCCACTGGTCATCCGGCAGCTTCCAGGCGGCCGCGGCTATGTCGCGCGCTTCTACCCCGCCTGGGAGGACTATCCCAGCGCCAGCCCGGAGGCTGACACACGGCGCATGAATGTATTCCTCGAAGAGCGCATTCGCGAAATGCCCGAGCAATACCTGTGGACACACCGGCGCTTCAAGACCCGGCCGGACGCCGACCCGGGGTACTATTGATGGCCGACAGCATGAACGATGTCCAGATTCTTCCGGTGCTCGAATCGGACATCGACGCTCTGATCGCGCTCGCGCGCGACATCTGGTATCGGCACTATCGGGACATAATCAGCGTCGAGCAGATAGAATACATGCTCGATCAGCGTTATCACCCCGACGCGATTCGTGCTCAGATCTCCGGGGCGCGCGCGTGGTGGGACAAGCTGATGGTGAGCGGCAGGATGGTGGCGTTCTCGTCATGCGAGCTGTCCGAGCGCCCTGGAGAAATGAAGCTGGATAAGCTCTACGTGAGCTACGACCTGCGCGGCCAGGGATACGGGTCGCTTCTGATCCGCAACGTCGAAGCGCGGGCGCGCACGGCCGGGTGCACGCGCTTATCTCTTCAGGTCAACAAGAACAACCACAGCGCGATCGGCGCGTACCGGCGCAACGGCTTCAGCGTCGCACAAGCGGTGAAGTTCGACATCGGCAATGGCTTCTATATGGACGACTACGTGATGGCCAAAGACATCGTTCCGGAACCGAACCTATGAGTGCGCCGCTGACAGCAATCGCCGGGGCGGCGGGCGGGCGGCGGCTCTGATGCGCTTGCGCTTCACCAAGATGCAGGGCGCCGGAAACGACTTCGTGGTCGTGGACGCGATCAACCAGGCGGTCGCGCTCGATGCAGCGAACGTGCGCAGGATCGCAGACCGCCACTTCGGCGTGGGCTGCGACCAGCTTCTGCTGATCGAGCGTCCGCGATCGCAGGGCACGGACTTCTATTACCGGATCTTCAACGCCGACGGCGAGGAGGTGCAACACTGCGGAAACGGAGCGCGTTGCTTCTTGCGTTACGTGCGCGACAAACATCTCACCGACAAGCGCGAGATCCGGGTGGAAACGCTAGCCGGCGTGATCACGCCGCGCCTCGAGGCGGATGGGCAGGTGACCGTGGACATGGGTGCGCCGATCTTCTCGCCCAACACGATCCCGTTTCTGAGCGACAAAGAGCAGGTGACCTATCTGCTCGAGGTCGACGGCGAGTCGGTGGAGATCAGTGCACTGTCGATGGGGAATCCGCACGCGGTCCAAGTGGTCGACGATGTGGATCGCGCGCCAGTCGCGACACAGGGACCGATGATCGAACACCATGCGCGCTTTCCACAGCGCGTCAACGCCGGCTACATGCAGATCCTCGATTCCCACCGGATCCGTCTGCGCGTCTACGAGCGCGGCGCCGGTGAAACGCTGGCCTGCGGTACCGGCGCCTGCGCCGCTGTCGTGGCCGGCATCTCGCGCGGTCTGCTGATCTCTCCAGTGACTGTGCAGACCCGCGGCGGGAATCTCGTCATCGCATGGGAGGGGTCATCGCGCTCGGTGTTCATGACCGGGCCGGCGCAGACGGTTTTCGAAGGCGAACTGGAGCTGTAGGCAAACATGAACTCAGAAGAAGTCGCGCGCTACTTGAAGAATCATCCCGAGTTTTTCGAGGAGTACGCCGATCTGCTCGGCTCGATCTATATTGCGCATCCGCACGGCGGGCGCGCCATCCCGCTGGCGGAGCGGCAGATGCTGACGTTGCGCGAGAAAAGCAAGGTGCTGGAAGGCAAGCTGCGCGAGCTGGTGCAGTTCGGGGAGGAGAACGACAGCATCAGCGACCGTCTGCATCGCGTCACGCTCGCGCTGCTCAAAGCGCGCGACATCGCCTCGTTGCTCGATGCCCTGTACGCCACTTTGCAGCGCGAATTCGCAATCAGCGCGGCAACCATGCGCGCGTGGCCCAATGCATTGGACATGGAGCGCACCGAGTTCGCCGAAGTGAGCCCGGAGGCGCGCATCTTTGCAGAGAGCCTGGCCGAGGCCTACTTCAGCGCAGAACCGATGTTCGAAAGCGCAGAGTGGCTGCCGGCGATGGCGGACGATGTCGGCTCACTCGCTTACCTGCCGCTTCGCGCCGAGAAGACGTTCGGCCTGCTGGTTCTGGCGAGCGAAGATGCGGACCGTTTCGCACCCGACAGGGGCACGCTCTATCTAGCGCGTCTCTCGGAAGCGGTCAGCATGGCGCTCTCCCGCTATTGCGAGGTCTGAGTTGAGCAATGACATTTACCTGGAAGGTTTCCTATCGCACCTGCGGCACGAGCGCAGACTGAGCGCGCATACCGCCGACAACTACGCACGCGATATCGGCACGCTGTTCGGGCTGGCGGGCAGCACACCGCTCAGCGATCTCGATGTGCATCAGGCACGCCGCTTCGTCGCAATCGTGCACGGACGCGGACTGCAGGGCCGCTCTGTGGCGCGGATGCTGTCGGCGTGGCGCACGTTCTACCGCTATCTGGCACGCGACCATCACTTCACCTCCAATCCATTTCAGGGCATCCGCGCCCCCAAGTCGCCGAAGCCATTACCCAAGGCCTTGTCCCCGGACGAGGCTGCGCAACTGGTTGCGCTGTCCGGCGACGAAGAGCTCACCGTGCGCGATCGGGCGATGCTCGAGCTGTTCTACTCTTCGGGCCTGCGCCTCTCCGAGCTCACGCGGCTTGCCGTGAGTGACGTGAATTTCTCGGACGGCACGGTACGTGTGCTGGGCAAAGGCAACAAGGCGCGGGTGGTTCCGGTCGGTGCCTTCGCGCGCGATGCACTGCAAGCCTGGCTCGGCGTGCGAGCAAAGCTCGCACCCGCAGGAGAGACCGCCGTGTTCGTCGATCATCGCGGGCGGGCCGTGAGCGCACGCACCGTGCAAAGACGGGTTGCCAGCTGGGGCGCACGTCAGGGACTGACACAGCACGTCCATCCGCACATGCTGCGCCACTCGTTCGCATCGCACGTGCTGCAATCGAGCGGCGATCTGCGCGCGGTGCAGGAGATGCTGGGACATGCCAGCATCTCGACCACGCAGATTTACACACACCTGGACTATCAGTATCTGGCGAAGGCCTACGATGCCGCGCATCCGCGTGCCAAGAAAAAGAAGAAGTAAGTCGCAGCGCCCACCTTCGTGAGCATTTCGCATCAGGTGCATTGCCGATGGCGAAGCTGATTCTCAAACCCGGGAAAGAGCGCTCGCTCCTGCGCCGGCATCCGTGGGTCTTCTCCGGTGCCGTGGAGCGGGTCCAGGGTACGCCGGAAAGCGGCGCTACCGTCGAGGTGCGCTCGCATGAAGGACAGTTTCTCGGCTGGGCGGCGTACAGTGCGCAATCGCGCATATTGGCCCGCGTATGGGACTTTGCCGAGCGGCAACACATTGCGGCGGATTTCTTTCGGCAGCGCCTGAGCGATGCCGTTGCAATGCGCACCCGTCTGTGCGCAGCCGGACCTGAACACGCGGTTCGACTGGTGCAGGCCGAGTCAGACGGCTTACCTGGCATCGTCATCGATCGGTACGCGCGCACGCTGGTCCTGCAATTATCCAGCGCGGGTGCGTACTACTGGCGCAACACGCTCATCGAGCAGTTGTCGTCGCTGCTGCCCGGACACGCGATATTTGAGCGATCGGATGCGGACGTGCTGACGCTGGAAGGGCTCGCGCCGGCGATCGGCTTGCGTCACGGCACCATGACCACTGTGGAGTTCGAGGAAAACGGGTTGCACTTCAGCGCCGACCCGCAACACGGTCACAAGACCGGGTTCTATCTCGATCAGCGCGACAATCGACTGCTTGCCCGCTCGCTCGCAGAGGGCCGCGAGGCGCTCGATTGCTTCTGCTACAGCGGCGGCTTCACGGTTTCGTTGCTGGCCGGCGGCGCCGCCTCCGTGCTCGCGTTGGACAGCTCCGCGGAGAGCTTGCGGACAGCGCAGGCGCACGTCGAGCGCAATGGGCTGCCGCCGGCGCAGTTTCTGGAAGCCGATGTGTTTCAGGCCCTGCGCAAACTGCGCGACCAGGGCAGGCAGTTCGATCTCGTCGTGCTCGACCCGCCGAAGTTTGCGCCGACCGCCGCGCTCGCGGAACGCGCAGCACGCGGCTACAAGGACATCAATCTTTATGCCTTCAAGCTGCTGCGCCCGGGCGGCATCCTGCTGACATTCTCGTGCTCGGGAGGCATCTCGCCAGACTTGTTTCAGAAGATCGTCGCCGGCGCAGCGCTCGACGCCGGCGTGGACGCGCGCATTCTGCGGCGCCTGGGTGCCGCGCCGGATCATCCGGTGGCGCTGGCTTTTCCCGAAGGCGAATATCTCAAAGGATTGCTGATCACAACATGAGCAAGACTGAATTCATCGTCATCCGCCACGGTGAAACCGCATGGAACGCGCAGTCGCGCATTCAAGGTCATCTCGACAGCCCGCTCAACGAGGAAGGCCTGGGCCAGGCGCTGCTGGTTGGGGAACGGCTCGCACGCGAGCCCTTCTTCACGCTCTACAGCAGCGATCTCGGACGCGCCCTGCAGACGGTGCAGCCGATCGCCGATCGCACTGCGCACGAAGTGCAGCGTGAGCCGCGGCTGCGCGAGCGTCACCTCGGAGTGTTTCAGGGCCTCACCGGGGCGCAGTGCGAGCAGCAATATCTGCAGGAGTATGCGCGCTTCAAATTGCGCGATCCCGATTACATCGTTCCCGGGGGCGAGAGCGTGCGTCAACTATTCGAACGCGTCGGCAGCATCTTCGCCGACCTCGCTCTGCGGCACCCGGGCGAGCGGGTCGTGGTGGTAACGCACGGCGGTGTGCTCGACGCGCTCCATCGGTTTGCCGCCGGCATCGCGCTCGACCGGCCGCGCGATTTCCCGATTTACAACGCGAGCCTGAACTTCATCGTGTGTGAAGACCAGCGCTGGTCGGTACAGCGGTGGGGCGATATCTCCCACCTCACGCGCGACGCCGCGCTCGATGAGTTTTGAGATCTCGCCCAGTCGCGCTGGCGCGTCGTTCTCGAGCGCGGGTTACTGATCCAACCGCGGCGGCGGCAGGCGGTACTCCGGCGCTGGCGGCTGCGGCGCCGCAGGCGGCGTAGGTGCGGGACCCAGCCCCGGCATATCGGATTTCTCGGGGACCGGCGCTGGTTGGGGCGGCGCTGCTTCGGGCATCGGCTTCGCCTTGGCTTTGCCTGGTTTCTGTGAGGGGGTCTTCTTGCTCGAAGGCTTCGCTGCGGCGTTGGTACTCTCGGCCGGTGTCCCTTGCGGGAGATCCTTGGGAGCAGCGTCTACCTGTGCTGGTTGCGGACTCCGTTTGCTGCTGTCCGACGCGGGCTGATCGAGGGCCGGCTTTTTCTCCTCAGCCGCTTTTGATTCGGGCGCCGCCTGGGACTCGGGCGCATCGGGCTGCGAACCTTCCTTGAGCTTCTGATTCCTCTGCAGGATCGGCGAGGTCCGCCCCACCAGACGCTCGAGCATGATCAGCTCCTCGTCGGTGTGGTCCTTGACCTCGGCCTCGGCTATCTTGCCGCGCTCGGCGGGATTGGCGAAGATCATGTTGGCCGAGTGATAGCCGGAGATGACCGTCTTTTTTTCCCCGCCCGCGCGATCGCGCAGCTCCACGACGCCATAACAGGTGCAGAAGTACGTCTGTTGGGCGGATGCCTCGATGTACACCGCTGTGCCGCGGATGCCGGCGGTCGCGATGGGCGTTTCGATCCGGCGCGGGCCGGGCGCGAACGCCGCCAGCAGGCCGCCACTAAGCAAGCGCAGACCCGTCACCAGCACCGGACTGGTTCCCGAGGTGTGCTCGAGTATGAGCTTGGATTCGCCGCGCAACAGGAATGCATCTTCGCCGACGACGAAGACCACGCGCGCGCCTTTCGCGGTTTCCACCGTGTCGCCAGGCCGGATCACGGTCGTTTTCGATGCCTTCTTGCCGTTGACCCGCACGCTACCCTGCAGCACCCTGACCTGCCCCGCCGACGCGCCGGCGGGCAACAGCAACGCGGTGCCAAGCGCCGCAGACGCAACGAGAAAACCGCGGCGGTGCCCGACATCGCAGCGCGCGCGTCTTCGCTCGATACTCATGCCTTGCTCCTTCCCGAGGTGAAAACGACAGCGCGTATTCTCGCTCGCTAATGCGCGCACTGCACCGGTTTTCGGCCATGTTGCGGGAGGACTGAAGGTTTGAATTTGACTTCCAGCGCATCTGGGCTAGACTTTGGCACCAGGAGGAGACCGCGCGCCAAGCCGGCTTTTCGTATAACACCGCCCATGCAAGCTCGCCGAGCCCTGACGCATTTGCTGTTAGCGTTGTTCCTGCTGTTCAGTCAGCAGGCGGCGTTTTCGCATGCGGCGACCCACCTGGGCAACGTCCCCGGATCCCAGGACCAGCAGCTTCCGCACGGCAAGGCTTGCGACCAGTGCGTGCAGGGCGCCCATCTCGGCGCCGCTCTGCTCGATGCGTGTCATGCCCAGGGCTGGATCGACACCCCTGGGGCGCATGCCGCAACTGCGCCGCAAACCGTTTACCTGCCACGTCCGGTTCCTTCGTTCTTCTCGCGAGCACCCCCCGCCTTTCTCTGAGCATCTGGCCTTAGCTGCATCCGTCTTTCAGGCGGTGCACGTGTATCGGTCCAACTCATCGGAGAGGCTCACATGTTCCAACAAGCCATAAGGGTATGCGCCATTGCGCTCGCCTGCGCGCTATGCACGGCCGCGCGCGCTCAGAGCAACAACGAGCTCGAAGAGATTCGCAACCAGATCCGGGCTCTGAAGGACGCCTATGAGAGCCGCATTCAGGCTCTGGAGAAGCGCCTGAAAGCCGCCGAGGACGCCGCTGCGACGCAGAAGGCGGCAGCAGAGGAGGCACAGGGCGCGCAACAAGCAGCGGCGGCAGCGCAGGCAGCAGCCGCAACCGCGCCCCCTCCCGCTGCGGCATCAGCGGGTTCACAGAACGCTTTCAATCCAGCGATCTCACTCATCCTCATGGGTCGCTATGCCAATTACAGTCAGGATCCGACGACCCGCACGATGACCGGGTTCCTGTCCAATTCTAATGAGTCAGATGCGCTCGGCCCACGCGGTTTCTCGCTCGGCGAGTCGGAGGTGACGATGAGCGCGAACGTCGACCATTTGTTTTATGGTCAGGCGACTTTCGCGGTCGGACCGGACAACAACACCGTCGATGTGGAGGAAGCGTTTGCGCAGACGACCAGTCTGGGACACGGGTTCACGTTCAAGGCCGGTCGCTTCTTCTCGGGCATCGGCTACAACAACTCGGTGCACGCACACGCGTGGGATTTCGAGGATCCATCTCTCGTGCAACGCGCGTTCCTGGGTAATAACTATTCCGACGACGGCGTTCAGCTGGTCTGGATCGCGCCGCTGCCGGTGTACGTCGAGCTGGGTGCAGAGTTGGGACGCGGTGCCAACCCGCCCGGCAGCAACACCGACAAGAACGGCATCGGTTCGTCCACGCTCTTCGCGCATATCGGCGATGACATCGGCACGGGAGGCAGCTACCGGTTCGGGGTTTCTACGCTGCGCACATCGACCAACGCCAGCGGCACATCGATTGTCGATATCGACGATCGCACCGGCACCAACAGCCCGTACGTCGGCGACACGCGGCTCTACGGAGTCGACTTCGTCTACAAGTGGGCACCGGACGGCAACACCAAGTATCAGAACTTCAAGCTGATCGCCGAGTGGTTCATGACCCGTCGCGATGGCACGCTGCTGTTCAATGAAAACTCAGCCGGCGTGCCAGAGGCGGCGGAGGCTTTCAAGCTGCATGAATCGGGCTGGTACGTGCAAGGCGTCTATCAGTTCCATCCCGAATGGCGCGTCGGCCTGCGCTACGATCAGCTCACCGAGGGCACGTGGCAAGCCGGGCCGGTCGCTACCGCCGGCGGCGTCACGCGACCGGAGTTCACCCCGTGGCGCTACTCGGCCATGATCGACTGGAATCCATCCGAGTTCAGCCGCATCCGGCTGCAATTCAACCAGGACCGATCCCAGATCGGCCTCGTCGACAATCAAGTGTTCGTGCAGTACGTGTACAGCCTCGGCACGCACGGCGCGCACAAATTCTAATGGAGACAACACCAGTGAAACTCGCATTCAGCTTGTCGATGGCGCTTGCGGCAGCGCTCATCACCGCTCAGGCTCATGCCGCCATCAACGTGTTCGCCTGCGAGCCCGAGTGGGCTGCCCTCACCAAGGAGATCGGCGGCGACAAGGTTTCGGTGTATCAGGCCACCACCGCATTGCAGGACCCGCATCGTATCGAAGCGCGTCCCAGCCTGATCGCGCGCATGCGCTCGGCCGATCTGCTGGTCTGCAGCGGGGCCGACCTCGAGGTCGGCTGGCTGCCGGTGCTGCTGCATACGTCCGGGAATGAAAAAGTGCAAGGCGGTCAGCCCGGCAGCTTCATGGCATCGGAGTTCGTCAGCCGCCTCGAGGTCCCCAGCGCCGTCGACCGCGCGCAGGGCGACATACACCCCTTCGGCAATCCGCACATTCATCTCGACGCACGCAACATCTTGCGCGTGGCGCAGGCGCTCGGCGAGCGGCTCACTAAAGTGGACAGCTCGAACAGTGCCTATTACCAGCAGCGCACCAAGGAGTTCGACGCGCGCTGGAGCAAAGCCATCTCCGAGTGGGAAGCGCGCGCCGCGCCGCTGAAAGGCATGAAGCTCGTCCCCTACCACAAGGATCAGGCCTATCTCATCCACTGGCTGGGTCTCGTGGAGGAGATGAACATCGAGCCCAAGCCGGGGATTCCGCCGAGCGCCGGCCACCTGACCGAACTTCTGGTCAAGCTCAAAGAGGAGCCTGCCGACGCCATCACGCGCAACGCCTATCAGGATCCGAAAGCAGTCGAATGGCTGAGCGATCGCACCAAGATTCCGGGCGTCACGTTGCCGTACACGGTAGGCGGCACGCCGGAGGCAAAAGATCTCTTCTCGCTGTTCGATGACACCATTGCCCGGCTGCTCAAAGCGAAGAAGCCAGCATGAGCGCGATCGGCTGGACCGTGCTGTTACCCGCATTGGTTGCCGGGCTTCTGGTAGCGGCGACCCATGTGCCGCTGGGCATGCAAGTCCTCGCAAGAGGCATCGTGTTCATCGACATCGCCATCGCTCAGATCGCCGGCGTCGGAGTGCTGCTGGCCGATTTCCTCGGTCTCGAGGCCGAGGGCATCGCCGTGCAGATCTCCGCGCTGGCCGCCGCGCTGCTCGGTGCTTTGCTCCTCACCTGGACCGAACGCAAATGGCCCGATGTGCAGGAAGCGATCATCGGCGTGATCTTCATCCTCGCCGCAACCGCCGAGATTTTGCTGCTTGCCGGCAATCCACAAGGCGGCGAGCACCTGAAGGACATGCTGGTGGGCCAAATCCTGTGGGTTGGTACGCGGCAGATCGTGTTCACCGCCATTCTCACGGCCGTGGTGCTGGTGGTCTGGTTCGGATGGCAGTTGAAGATCGGCCGCATCGGCTTCTACCTGCTGTTCGGACTGAGCGTAACCGCCTCGGTGCAGCTGGTCGGCGTCTATCTGGTTTTCGCCACGCTGATCATTCCGGCATTGGCGACGCGCCACGCGCGCACGCTGCGTCTGGTGAAGGCGTATGCAGTCGCCGGCTTCGGCTACGCGGTCGGCCTGTTCCTGTCCGCTTGGTTGGACCTCCCTTCCGGGGCAGTGGTGGTGTGGGCGCTGGCGGTAGCCGGAACCGTGTGCTTCGCCCTGGAAGGAGGCACCGTTCGTTCCCAAGCCCCGTCATTGCGTTAAACTCAAGCTCAGTCCCCATGGGGCCGTAATAGGTCTCATGCGGGCTGTACCGATCTTTCTCCTGCCCCGGGCAGGTATGCGATGAAACTTCCCGGCAGCGCTGTCTCCTCTGCGCAATCCCATGCGCTTCCTCCAGCACAGGAAGCCGCCGTGCTGTACGCGGACGGTCGCGAATCGGAAGCGGCGGACCTGCTGCTGCGTACACTGCAGGGCAGCGCAACCCGTGCGGCCGAGCGCGAGCTGTGGTACATGCTGTTCGACCTGTTGCGCGAACGCGGCGATTGGAATCGCTATCAGCAGCTCGCCGAGCGGTTTAGTAGAGTGTTTTCGGACGCGGCACCGCAGTGGCATAACGAAGAGGACATGGCACGGCTTCCGGCCGAGTTACGCCCCGGGGCAGCGGGGTACTTTCAATTCGCCGGCGCGCTGGACCACGGCCGCAGGGCCGAAATGGAGCGCGTGCGCGAAGCGGCACGGAGCCTGGCCAGCGTCCATCTCGACGTGAGCCGCGTCACGGCGCTCGACGAGCCAGGCTGCACTGCATTCGCGGAATTGCTGCGCTTTCTGCCAGCGAACGGCAACGGCGTCCTGTTCACCGGCGCCAGCTATCTGGTCGAAATGCTGCGCGCGGCCGCTGAGGGCAGCGGTTCAGTGGGGGCCTACTGGAAGTTGCTGATGGACCTCTACCGCGTGCGCGGTCTGCAGAACGAGTTCGAGCGCACTGCATTGGAATACGCGCTGGCGATGGGCGTGTCCCCGCCGGTGTGGCAGCCGATCGTCATGCCGTTACCGCATCAGGCGCAGACTCAGGAAAAACGCGATCAACCGCGCTACGAAGTCGGCCCGGAGCTGATCACGCTGGCCGGCGTCATGTGGGGCGCCGCCGACCCGCAGCTTGCGGAGTTGCGCGAGTTCGCAGAGCAACGCCAGTACGTGAACATCAATTTGTCACAGCTGCGCCGCATTGATTTCAGCTGCGCCAGCGCCTTCGCCAACCTGCTCAACGAGCAGCTCGCAGAGGGCAAGACCATTCGCCTGTTGCGTCCCAACAGCCTGGTCGACGCCTTCCTCGCTACACTTTCCCTCAATCCAGGGATCACCGTCGTTCCGGCCCGGCACACTGACTAGCCGCAGTCAGGCGGCGGTGCTTCGCTCGTCGCACTGCTTTCGTATCCGCCGCTGATAGCAAGCAAGCCGGCTTTGTAGCAGCGCACCGACACGAGCCGGCCGGCTGTGCTTTAATGGCAATTTGCAGCTTGGGTCCTGTAGCGCTTTAAGGGCTCACCCGCAGCGGGCGCTTGAATTGCCGCGTCCCGGCCCCTAATTGCTAGGCACCGATGGATTCCTATCACGGAACGACAATCCTCAGCGTTCGCCGCGGCAACAGCGTCGCTCTTGGCGGAGATGGTCAGGTCACGCTGGGCAATGTGGTGATCAAGCAGACCGCACGCAAGGTCCGGCGTCTGTACCACGACCGGCTGCTGGCCGGGTTTGCCGGCGGCACTGCCGATGCCTTTACGTTGTTCGAGCGCTTCGAAGCGAAGCTGGAGAAGCACCAGGGACACCTGTTGCGCTCAGCGGTCGAGCTCGCCAAGGACTGGCGCACTGACCGCATTCTGCGCCGGCTGGAGGCGATGCTGGCGGTCGCCGATCGCGAGACTTCCCTGGTGATCACCGGCAACGGCGATGTACTGGAGCCCGAGCAGGGCCTGGTCGCCATCGGCAGCGGCGGACCCTATGCGCAGGCTGCGGCCAAAGCGCTGCTGGATAACACCGATCTCACCCCTGCGGACATCGTGAAAAAAGCGCTGTCCATCGCCGGCGAGCTGTGCATCTACACCAATCAGCAGCACGTGATCGAAGTCCTGGAGTGAAGCGTGAAGGGTGAAGAGTGAAGGGCGAACCTGATCGAGCGCCCTGCCGGCCGCATTTGCATGCACAGCGTTATTCAACAGCGGAATAGCGCGGAGCGCTAACTCTTCACCCTTCACTCTTCACCCTTCACCCTTCACGCGTTTACCAATCGCATGACTCCACAAGAAATCGTCCACGAGCTCGACAAGCACATCGTCGGGCAGAATCGCGCCAAGCGAGCGGTCGCCATCGCCATGCGTAATCGCTGGCGACGGCAGCAGGTGCCCGAACCGCTGCGCCAGGAAATTACACCGAAGAACATTCTGATGATCGGGCCCACCGGTGTGGGCAAGACCGAGATCGCACGGCGCCTCGCCAAGCTCGCCGATGCCCCGTTCATCAAGGTGGAAGCGACCAAGTTCACCGAGGTCGGCTATGTCGGACGCGATGTCGACACCATCGTGCGCGATCTGGTGGAGACAGCAATCAAGCAGGCACGCGAAGAGGAGACGCGCAAGGTCGCGGCCCGTGCCGAAGAGATCGCCGAAGAGCGTGTGCTCGATGCGCTGCTGCCTCCGGTGCGCGGGCTGGGATTCAGTACGCAACCCGAGGAGCCGGAAAGCTCCACACGACAGAAGTTTCGCAAGAAGCTGCGTGAGGGCGAGCTCGACAACAAGGAGATCGAGATCGAGGTGGCCGCGGTGCAGCCGCACATGGAGATCCTCGCGCCGCCGGGAATGGAGGAGCTCACCTCGCAGATTCAAAGCATGTTCCAGAATCTGGGCGGCGGCCGGCGCCGACAGCGCAAGCTGTCGGTGCGCGAAGCGATGAAGCTGATCACCGAGGAAGAAGCGGCTAAGCTGGTGAACGATGAAGACCTCAAGTTGCGCGCGATCCAGAACGTCGAGCAGAACGGCATCGTGTTCCTGGACGAGATGGACAAGATCGCCACCCGCTCGGAAGTCGCCGGCGCCGATGTCTCGCGACAGGGCGTACAGCGCGATCTGCTGCCGCTCGTGGAGGGCACCACGGTGGCCACCAAATACGGCATGATCAAGACCGATCACATTCTGTTCATCGGCAGCGGTGCGTTTCATTTTGCCAAGCCCTCGGATCTCATCCCCGAGCTGCAGGGGCGTTTTCCGATCCGCGTCGAGCTCGATTCGCTGTCGGTGGCAGACTTCGAGCAGATCCTGACCGGCACCGACGCCTGTCTTACCAAACAGTACGAGGCGCTGCTCGGCACCGAGGGCGTGCGCGTCGAATTCCGTGCCGATGGCATCAAGCGCCTGGCGGAAATCGCGTGGCAGGTGAACGAGAAGACCGAGAATATCGGCGCGCGCCGCCTGTACACGGTGATGGAGAAGCTGCTCGAGGACGTGTCCTATGAAGCGGGGCGCGCGAGCGGTCAAACCGTCCTGGTGGATACGACATACGTCGACAGCCGCTTGCAGGACCTCGCGCAAAGCGAGGATCTGGCGCGCTACGTGTTGTAGCTGTGGGGGAGCCCGAGCGTAGCTTTCGTGCAAACCAACTGTGCTCGAGTTGGCGAACCTGGCGTTGCCCAATAGAATAGCCGGCTCGGCTGCCCCTTTCAGCAGCGAAACAAAACCAATCACAACCGCTCGCCGATGGAACATCGCACCACATTCAGCCTCGAGGTGAATCCGCGCATTCCGCGGCGCCTCGCGCGCCTGGAAGAGCTCGCCTCCAACCTCTGGTACAGCTGGGATCGCCCGACCCGCACACTGTTCTCGCGTCTGCACACCGGGCTCTGGGATGCCGTCAACCATAACCCGAAGGCGTTCCTGAAGCGCGTCGACGAAGATAAACTGACCGATGCGGCGGACGATCCGGTGTATCTCGCCAACTTCAACCGCGTCCTGTCGGCGTATGACACCTATCACAACGAGCCGCTGCGGCGCGACGGCTCGGAATGGCTGCGCTCAACCGATCTGGTCGCCTATTTCTGCGCCGAGTTCGGGTTCCACGAGAGCTTTCCGATCTACTCGGGTGGGCTCGGCATCCTGGCGGGCGACCATTGCAAGGCGGCGAGCGACATGCGCTTGCCGTTCATCGGTGTGGGCCTGCTGTACCGCCAGGGCTACTTTTCGCAGACCATCGACGCGGAGGGCAATCAGCGCGCTGAATATCGCGACTCGGAGTTCGGCAGCCTGCCAGTAGCGGCGGTGCTGCGGCAGGACGGCTCCGAGGTGCGCGTGTATGTCGATCTCCCGGGCCGGCGTGTCGCGTGCAAGGTCTGGCAGGTGCGCTGCGGGCACGTGAGCCTTTATCTGCTCGACACCGATCTTGCCGACAACGACGAGCATGCACGCAACATCACGCATCAGCTCTACGGCGGCGACCGGCAGATGCGCCTCGAGCAGGAGATCGTGCTCGGGGTGGGCGGCGTGCGCGCGCTGAACGAGCTGGAATTCAAACCGACCATCTGGCATATCAACGAGGGGCATGCGGCTTTCCTCGTGCTCGAGCGCGCACGCGTGCTGGTCAACCAGGGTCTGGATTTCGCGTCGGCACTGGAGGCGGTGGCCGGCAATACGGTGTTCACCACGCACACGCCGGTGCCGGCGGGCCATGACGCTTTTGCTGAAGATTCGATCCTCAATTACTTCGCCGCCTTCTGCGAGGAGCTCAAGATCGGGCACGATGAGTTCATGGGCCTGGCGCACGTGAACGACAGCCGCGATTTCAACATGACGGCGCTCGCCATCCGCGGTTCGCGCTTTCAAAACGGCGTGAGCCGCATTCATGGCGCTGTGTCCTCGCGCATCGCTGCCCCGCTGTGGCCGCAGATCGACCCGGAAGAAAACGGCATCGGCTACATCACCAACAGCGTGCATGTGCCGACTTTTCTCGCGCAGGAATGGGCCGACCTGTTCGAGAAATATCTCGGCTTCGACTGGACGCAGCGTCTGACCGATCCGGTATTCTGGCAGCGCGTGCACAGCATCCCCGATCATCTGTTCTGGAGCGTGCGCCAGTCGCTCAAAGCGCAGATGCTGCATCTGCTCCGCCATCGTATCGGTGTGCAACACTTTCGCAACCGCGGCTCGCAAGCGCATCTGGACCGTCTGCTCAAGTACACCGATCCGGCCAATCCCAACGTGCTTACCATCGGCTTCGCACGCCGCTTCGCAACCTACAAGCGCGCGACGTTGATCTTCTCGGATCCGAACTGGCTGCGCGAGATCCTGACCAACCCAACGCGTCCGGTCGTGCTGGTGTTCGCCGGCAAGGCCCATCCGGCCGACCGCCCGGGACAGGAGCTGATCCGGCGCGTGGTGGAAGTGGGCCGCATGCCGGAGTTCGAGGGACGCATCCTGATGGTCGAAGACTACGATATGCGGCTCGCGCGCCGTCTGGTGTCGGGCGTCGATGTATGGTTGAACAACCCGGTCTATCCGCTGGAAGCGAGCGGGACCTCAGGGATGAAGGCTGGCATCAATGGCGTGTTGAATCTGTCGGTGCTGGACGGCTGGTGGGACGAAGGCTACAACGGCGAGAATGGTTGGGCGATCAAGCCGGTCGGCGAGAACATCGAAGAGGCGCGGCGCGATCGCGAGGAAGCCAAGACGCTGTACGAGCTGCTGCAGGACAAAGTCATCCCGCAGTACTACCAGCGCAACGAGATGGGCTTTTCCGCGCAGTGGGTGGGTATGGCCAAGCATTCGATCGCGAGTCTGCTCCCACGCTTCAACTCCACGCGCATGGTGAGCGAATACCTCGCCAAGTTCTATCTGCCGGCTGCGCGGCAGGGCCGCCGCTATGCCGATAACGGCTACGAGAATGCGCGCAAGCTGGCGCAGTGGAAAACGCACGTGCGCCGCAGCTGGGACAACGTCAAGCCGCGCCGGCTGGATGTGCCCAAGGGCGATATGTCCTTCGGGGAAGACATGCTACTCGAGATCGGCGTCGCCTTGAACGGTCTCAAACCCGATGATGTCGTGGTCGAGATGCTGATCTCCCGTCAGACCGACCGCGCCGAGCTGCGCGAATCGCGACGCTATCGTCTGGAGTCGCGGGGCCTCACCACCGACCAGGGCGAGCATCGCTTTGCCTTGCAGGTTACGCCCGAAATGTGCGGCAAGCTAGAGTATCGGGTGCGCATTTACCCTTACCACGATCTGCTGACGCATCCATTCGAAATGGGCATGATGCGATGGCTCTAGAGCACCTGCTACCCGGTATGCGCCCGAACACTGTCCGCCGCACGCTGCGCGCGCTGATCGCAGCCGGCTGCACCACCTGGCTCCTCGCAGCTTGCCACACCACCGCCGCACCGTTGAGCAAAACCTGCAACGAGTCGCTGCCGGACCTGTTCGAGCGCGCCTCGCCTTCGGTCGTCATGATCACCGGCACGTCGATCAATCCCTATCGGCTGCAGGATCGGGTGAGCCGCGTGCTCGGCTCGGGCTTCGTGATCGACAGCGACGGGCTGATCCTCACCAATTCGCATGTCGTTTACGGACTGCAATCGCTGGTCGTAACGCTGGACGACGGCACCATCGAGCCGGCGCGGGTGGTGGGTGCGGATCCGATCTTCGACGTAGCGGTCATCGCAATCGCCAAACCGAAGCGCGGCGCGCTGCCCGTGGCACGGCTCGGTGACTCCGACCGGCTGCGTCCCGGAGACGATGTGGTTGCAATCGGCAATCCGCTCGGCCTGGATCAGACCATCACGCGCGGCATCATCAGCGGGATCAACCGCATTCTTCCGGAGACGCCGCTGTCATTGTCCGAGCCGCTGATTCAGACCGACACGCCGATCAACCCCGGAAACTCCGGCGGTCCGTTGCTCAACCGGTGTGGTGAAGTGATCGGTATCAATACCGCAATCCTGCCCGAGGCCCAGAACATCGGTTTCGCCGTGCCGATCAATCTCGCGAAGAGTATTCTCCCCGGCCTGCTCAAGGACGGGCACGTGATCCGTCCATGGATCGGCTTTCACGGGCAGCTGGTCGGCTCCGAGCTGCGCAAGCTGTTGCAGATCCCGCTCGTGGATGGCCTGCTGGTGGAGGTGGTCGAGCCGGGCAGCCCGGCGGAGAGTGCCGGGCTGCACGGCGGACACATCGAACTCACCATCGGCGGCAACTCGCTGCTGCTGGGGGGTGACATCGTCGTGAGCATCAATGGCATCGCCATGAGTCAGCCCGGGCAGCTGATCGCGGCCATGCACGCCATCAAAGTAGGGCAGACGCTCAAGCTGCGGCTGTTCCGCGATGGCAGTTATCGAGAAGTGGAATACAAGCTGCCTGAGCGGCCGTTGCTTCCCGGCGATTTGCCGGCGAGCGGTACCTTCATGCCGGCGCCTGGGCCCAACACGCGGACGCTGATGCGCCGGCGCTTGCGCTGAGTCAGCTCGCCGCAGCTGACCTGCCTGGTTTTCTCGTGCACGCTCATCGCCGAGGGGAGTGAGGGCGGCGACATCCAAAGCGCTGCTCGGCACGATCGGCCGCCGGCGTCAACGCGGTCGATGGACCGCGCGCTCAAAACCGCTAAAATCGAGCTTGCGCAGGCGCTCCCGCCTCTCAAAAGGGCCGGCAGCGCCGCTGTTTTTTCAACCATTGCATTGGCATCAGATGGGAAATGGCTGACTTCAAGAAACACTTCGTGTTCAAGGGCAGGATACTGATGGTCGGCTTCGGTGCAGTGGGGCAGGGCACGCTCCCGCTGATCCTGCGCCACATCGACATACCGAACGAAAACGTATCGGTCATCACGGCCGAGGAATGGGGTCGCGAGATCGCGCAGGAGTACGGCGTCGCCTTCCGCGTGGAGCCGCTCACGCCGCAAAATTATCTGCGGATCCTCGATCACGAGCTCAAGGCCGGCGATTTCCTGTTCAACGCCTCCTACGATGTGTCCAGCCTCGCTCTCATCGAATACTGCAGCGAGCACGGCATCATGTACCTCGACGCGTGCATCGAGCCCTGGGCGGGTGGACATCGCGATACTTCGATTCCGGCCGCGCGACGTTCTAACTATGCGTTGCGTGACGCGGCGCTGGAGCTGCGCAAGAAATATCCGCAGGGCCCGTCGATCCTGCTGATGCACGGAGCGAACCCGGGACTGGTGTCGCATCTGCTGAAGCAAGCCCTGCTCAACCTCGCGGCCGACAGTGGACAGCCGGTAAACGCACCGCGGGACAAGGAAGGCTGGGCGCGGCTGGCGATGAAGCTCGGCGTCAAGGTCATGCAGATCGCTGAGCGCGATCGCCAGGTGGGACGCAATCGCAAACAGTGGGGCGAATTCGTGAACACCTGGTCGAGCGGAGCTTTCGTGGGCGAGTCGCTGCAACCGGCGGAGCTCGGCTGGGGCACGCACGAGCGGCACTGGCCGCACCAGGGTATGGAGTTCGGTTTCGGCTGCGGGTCGTCGATCTATCTCAATCGGCCCGGCTGCACCACACGCGTGCGCTCATGGGTCCCGACCGAAGGTGCGTATCAGGGCTGGCTCATCTCGCACGGCGAATCGCATTCGATACCGGACTATTTCACCGTGCGCGAACACGGCAAGGTAATCTATCGGCCCACCTGCTACTACGCCTATCACCCGTGCGACGACGCTGTGCTCAGCCTGCACGAAATGGTCGGTCACAACTTCACCATGCAGGAACGCACCCGCCTGCTGCGCGATGACGTGGCCGACGGCTTCGATGAGTTGGGCGTGCTGCTGCTCGGTCACGCCAAGGGCGCCTACTGGTACGGCTCGCAGCTCACCATCCACGAGGCACGCGCACTGTGTCCGCACAACAATGCCACCAGCCTGCAGGTCAACGCCCCGGCTCTGGGTGCGGTGGTGTGGGCGATGCGCAACCCGCGTGCCGGCATCGTTGAGCCGGACGACATCGACTACAAAACGGTGCTCGATATCGCCATGCCCTATCTCGGTCCAGTGGTCGGCGTGTACAGCGACTGGACGCCGCTGCAAGGCCGCGGCAACCTGTATCCGGAGGACCTCGACTGGGACGACCCATGGCAGTTCAAGAACTTCCGGGTCGTGTAAGAGGTCCGTGTAAGATGATATGGTTATGCTGTTTTGCTGGCGTGCGGCGCTGTGTAAGTCGCTGTGTAAGTATTGCCGCCTGGATCAGGCACATTGAACGGATTGCGGCGGTGCGTAAGATCGCCAACTTTCACACTGGACGCCGATGACCACGTTGTTCAGGCGGATCATCGAGGCTATTGGCCGAAATACGAAGCTGTGCCTCCACACGACGTTCGCGGACGGTTCTACCCATCAGAATCGCGATGGAACGCCGGTCGTCAAGTTCCATTTCAAGACTGCGGGCGCGCAGTGGAACGTCATCCTGTTCGGACACGTCGGCCTGATCGAGGCGTACTTCAATCAGACGTTGGATGTCGACGGCGACCTCAGTCATGCATTTGCCATCGGATTCGAGAGCGGTTTCGATCGCTCGTCGGGTCCACTGTTGTGGCTGCGGAACCAGTGGCACGAATTCCGATTCGCCAATCGCTCCATTCGCCAGGCGAAGATCAATGCGCGTTTCCATTACGGGCTCGGTGCAGAGTTCTACCGCCATTGGCTCGATGAGCCGCTGATGATGTACACATGCGCTTACTGGAAACCCGGCACGCGCAGCATCGAGGAGGCACAGCGCAACAAGATCGATCACGTCTGCAACAAGATCCGGCTCAAGCCGGGCGAAAGTGCGGTCGATATCGGCTGCGGCTTCGGTGGCTTCATGTTCCGCGCATGGGAGAACTTCGGGGTGCGGGTCTGCGGAATCAACACGACCACCGAGCAGGTCGAGTGGCTGCACGCGCAGATCGAGCAGCGCGGCCTGTCCGACAAGCTGGAAGCGCGTGAAGCGGATTTCCGCGAGGTGCATGCTCAGTTCGATAAAGTCGTATCGATCGGCGTTCTGGAACACGCCGGCCGGGATCAACTGAAGAGCGTAGTCAAGGCACACGCCGATTTTCTCAAGCCCGGGGGGCTCGGCATGCTGCATTTCATCGGGCACGTCGGCGTGCGCGAAACCGAGTTCTACATTCGCAGGCACGTATTCCCGGGCGGTTGGATCCCGAGCCTCGCCGAGACCATAACCGCCATGGAAGACTGCGGGCTGGAGATCGTCGACATCGAGAATCTGCGGCGTCACTATGCGCACACGCTGGACGCCTGGGTCGAGCGCTTCGACCGCAACTGGGACAAGATCCATACGCTCGATCCGCGGCGCTTCGACGAGCGCTTCCGCCGCGTGTGGCGCACGTATCTGGTGTCGTGTGCGGAGATGTTCCGCTCGCGGCACAGCCGCACGCATCTGTTCCAGATCGTGTACAGCAAAGGCAACATCAGCCAGGACAACTATCCGATGAGCCGGGCGTTTCTGTACGAGCAGGACGCGTCCAGGGAGACGGCGAGCGCCCGTACCTCCCACGGCATCCCTGCCTGAGGGCGCGTTGCCAGTGCGCGTGCACGACTGATCGCGCCATGACCTCCGAGGGCTTGGCCGCATTCACTGAGAAGAAGCAGAGGCTGCACACAGCGCTCGCGGATTCCGGGGGCACGTTCGCGCTGCGCAAGCGCACCATCTCGAATCTGTTCCGCTACACGCCGCGGGAGCACGCGCGGTCCGGCATCGACCTGGCGGGCTTCAATCGCATCATCGCCATCGATACGCCAGCGCAGACGCTCGACGTCGAAGGGCTCACGACCTATGAGAACGTCGTCCGTTTCACGCTTGCTCACGGCTTGCTCCCGCTCATCTCACCCGAGCTCAAGCACATCACCGTCGGCGGTGCGACGGTCGGCATCGGCATCGAATCGAGCTGCTTCCGGCATGGCTTCGTGCACGATGGCCTGATCGAGGCCGAGGTGCTGCTGCCTAGTGGACGGATGGTCATATGCCGGGCCGACAACGAGTATGCCGACCTGTTTCGCGCATTGCCCAATTCTTACGGCACGCTCGGGTACATACTGCGCGCCCGGGTCCGCCTCATGCCCGCGCGCCGGTTCGTACACCTGCATTGCACATCCTTTGCCGACCTGCGGGATTTTCTCGCTGCCATGGAGCGCGCTACACACGATGCGTCGATCGACTTCATCGAAGGGCTGTGCTTCACGCCGCAGCGCTTCCGTCTGATGATCGCGCGCATGGTGGATGAGGTGCCGCACAGCGATGACATCGTGCGCAGCCATATCTTCTACCAGCTTGCGGCCGAGCGCAGCGACGTGTTTCTCAGCACGTACGACTACATTTTTCGTTACGACCCGGAGTGGTTCTGGAATATCCCGCAGACCAGGCTATATCGATTGTTTCGCCGCTATGCGCCGCGCGCGATGCGCAACTCCGGGTTCTACACCCGCTACACCCGGACCAAAAATGCACTGCTGAAAAAGCTTCTCGGACAGCGCGACGACGGAATCGAGCCCCTGATCCAGGACTGGGAAGTGAAATGGGAACATGCGCACGAGCTGATCGAATACGGCATGCGTGAGATAGAGCTGGATGGCAAGCCGTGGGTCATTGCGCCGATTTGCACGCCTGCCACGCCGACGCTGTATCCGGTACAGGCCAACACGCTTTATCTCAATCTCGGTTGCTATTGCCAGGTCCGCAAGGTGGCAGGAAAGCCTGACTACTGGTATACGCGGATCATGGACAGCAAGTGTTTCGCTCTGGGTGGAGTGAAGATGCTGTACTCGTCTTCGTTCCTGTCACGCACAGAGTTCGAGGCGATCTACAACGGGCCTGCATATGCACGGCTCAAGAGCAAATACGACCCAGCGGGGCGCGCTCCCAGCCTGTATCAGAAAGCGGTCGGTACGCACCAGTGACAACGAGCGATCGCCGTGAGACAACCTGATCCCCCGGCCGCAACCCTGCCACCCCGCTTGCGCCGGCACGTATTCGGCTGGTGTGGACTGCTCATCGGCCTGCTCGCGCTTGCGCTCGGCCTGCTGCCGGGTTGGATTGCGCCGCTGTACGATCCGCCGAGCAAGCCCATGCCGCAGCGCGCTGCCGACTGGGTCGACGAGCTCAAAGACAAGGCGATGGCGGCGATACGCGCGGAACCACCTCCAGCACCGCCTCCCGATCAGCGCAGTGCCTGGCGGGACCCGCGCGTTGCCGTCTGGTCGCTCGTGCTTGCCTTCACGGCGCTGGTGCTGGGGATCGTCTCCTTTGCCCGCCACGAGGATCAGCGCCTGGTCGCGTGCAGCATCGCCCTGGGTGCGGGCACCATCTGCTCGCAGTATCTTCTGACGGCTTTGCTGATCCTGGCCTTCGCCGTGTTGGTGGGCGTGGTGCTGGCACGTCAGGGTTGAACACAGATGGATGCATTTGAGCTCACCGGCCGCACCCGCAGCCACATCGAACAGCTCCATGATCCGCGTGTGGCCTTGCATCGCGAGGTCGTCGCTCCGTTCCTCGCACTGCGCAGCGCCGCCGCTCGAGAGGGAATCGATATCCGGCCATACAGCGCGTTTCGCGATTTCACTGCACAGGTGGAAATCTGGAATCGCAAGTTTCGTGGTGAGCGCCCGCTCTACGATCGCGCGGGCAACGTGCGCGACCATAGCAGTCTAAGCCCGGAGGAAATCGTGGATGCGATCCTGGTATGGTCGGCTGTACCAGGCGCGAGCCGTCACCACTGGGGCAGTGAGATCGATGTGTTCGACGCCGCATCGATGCCAGCGGACTATCGCGTGCAGCTGTTGCCCGAAGAGTATGCAGAGGACGGTGTGTTCGCGAAGCTGGCGCGCTGGCTCGACGAAAATCTACATCGGTTCGGTTTTTTTCGCCCCTACGACCGCGATCGCGGCGGCGTGTATCCGGAGCCCTGGCACATCAGCTACCAACCGGTGTCGGCGGTCGCATTGACCGCGCTGACGCCGGAGGTGATCGCCCATGCGCTGCAGGATACCGACGTGCTCGGCAAGGAACTGGTGCTGAATCGTTTGCCGGAGATCTGGCGCACCTACGTGGTAAATGTGTCGCCGCCCACACAGATTGCCACGCAGCCGCTCGATCCGGCCGCAGATTCCTGACGCTGCTATCGGCACGGCATTTTTCACTGCGCGCGGCTGGCATGTGATGCAAAGTGAGTTCGCCTGGGTGTGGCTGCCCTCGCTCGCGGTGGTGGCCGCCGCAATGGTCGTGCGCGTGCGGCAGCACTCGCGTTGACGCTATACTGAACGGATGAGTATCTCGGCATTCGATCACGTCGCTATCCCCACGGCCAAACCGGAGGAGATGCTGCGCTTCTATCGCGCGCTCGGTTTCTCCGCGCCCACGCCCGAGGAGTGGACTGCTTCCGGTGCATTGGCTTTCTCCCTGCAGCTCGGACAGCAGAAGATCAACGTGCATGCGCCTGCGTTGTGGCAGGGGGGTGCATTCACCTTGCGCGGGCCTGCGGCATTGCCCGGATGCGGAGATTTCTGCTTCGTCTGGTCGGCCGACGCCCAGGCGTTACAGGGTCTGTTGCGCGAGGCCGGTGCGCGGATCGAAGAAGGACCAGTCGAGCGCATTGGCGGACGCGATGGCGGACGGGCGCGGGGCACGAGCTTCTATACGCGCGACCCGGACGGCAACCTGCTCGAGTTCATCATCTACCCGTGAGCGAAGATCACAGCGCGATTGCGCAAACCTGGAAGGGCCTCCTGCCCGACTTGCTCGGCATCGAGCTGCTCGAAACATCGGCCGAGCGCGTAGTCGCGCGCATGCGGGTGCGTCCCGAATTGTGCACTCTGGGCGGCGTTCTGCACGGCGGCTCGGTCATGGCATTCGCCGATACGCTGGGCGCGATCGCAACACTGCTCAACCTGCCGGGGAACGCGCGCACCACGACCATCGAATCCAAGACCAACTTCATTTCCGCCGCGGCATCGGGAGTACAGATCACTGCCGAGTGCACGCCGATTCATCGTGGCAGGACCACAATGGTGTGGCAGACCCGCGTATCGCTGGAAAGCGGCAAGCTGGTTGCGCTGGTATCTCAGACCCAGCTGGTGTTGCCGCCCGCCACCTAGGCACGAGCACCGGCCGCGTGATTCATGCGGCTCACCCGGGTGGCAGGCGATTGCTTCACTCCCAATAGGGGCCGCGCGTCGTAGTACGAATGGATGTCGGTGGCCCAGCTCTGATCAGCCATTGATGGCCAATGGACATGCAAAGTGCGCTGATCGTCCGGTGTAAGGAGCAGCTCACCGGGTCCACGCAGGAAATGCAAGGACGCAGCTGACGCCCCCGGTCGGCCCATAGTGCATCTATGCGGACCACCTGGCCATGGCGCGCGATGCAGCGAGGACCGCCAAAGCAGGCGAGCACGGCAAGCAATCTGCGACCGGTGCGGCTTCCGATCAGGTGCACGATCGTACGACGGGTGCAGCAGGCGACAATGCGTCTGGCGAGGCTCAGTCCGAGCGCAACCGCGACAGCACCGCACCCGCCCAGCAAGGCCAAGGCAAGCAATAATCCCATCCCCCCGGGGCACCCGTGCGGGGCCCCGTCCTCCCCTCGCCATCGCGCGGCGCCTGCTTCGCCACAAGGTGTCACGTTCCGTCCGCGCTCCGTCGCCTCAAGGTCTTCGTCAGCGCGCCGATGTTGGAATGGCGCAATCCGTCCGCACCTGTGCGCGGCGGCATTCCCTCAATCCGACAAGTCAAAGGCCATGCGCTGGAAATTTTTCACTCCCGACGAAAGCCCGGAAGAGGACCGCGCACGCGTGGCTGCGCTCGCGCGAATCGAGGAATGGTGGCAGGCTTTCAGCGCACGCACCGACGATCTCGAGCGCTTTTTCGACAACCAGGCACAGTGGGATCTCGCCGGCTGGATGCAGCAGCACCTGCAGAGCATCGATCCGCGCCTGATGTGGGAGTTCGGCCCGGGAGTCAACCAAGGACATCGCCTGATCATCACGCCCGAGGGCGAGCATCATCTGCGCCCCCTGGTCGATGAGATCATAACGCGTGCGCCGCAACTGCCGGGATGGTTGTTCTTTAACCACCGCACCCCGGAACCGGTTGGACATATGGCGCGCACAGTGTTGAGCCGCAGTGGTCTGGAGCCGGCGTTCACCGCAGTGGCGCTCGCCCCCGGAGAGCTCAATCGCATCGACCTGACCTTCCAGTTTCCCGCCGGCTTCCTGGAGTATCAGCGACCGGTGGCGCATACGCAGGCGGTGATTGCAGCTGAATCCCTGCTGGGCGAGGATCTGCTCGGCGACTGGCTCGGCAAGCTCGATGCACAGGCACGTGTAACGCAGCCGATCGCGTTGAGCTCGCTGCCGCGCACGTTTGCGGCGCTGGCTGGAACGCAGCGGGCGAAAATACCCGCCGAGCCGTTTCTCGATCGCATCGATGCACTTCCGCACACGACCGTCGAGTTGAATCCCAAACTCGCCGAGGACTATGCGCACCGGTACGATCTGCGCTGGGCGCATACCACGGCACCTGAGCTATGGCGCAACGCGCACAGCGACCAGCGCTTGTGGTCGGGCCGCTTCTCGCGCAGTGAGGAGATGTTCTGCTACTTGAAGATCGATCGCGGCGCAACCGAATCCACGCCACGTCCCGATCATCATAGCCGCTTCGAGGCCCCGCTCGACGGTGCCCTGCGTGCACGCCGCTACGGCTGTGTGATCGGCGCGGGCACCGGCTTGCGCTACACCTACATAGACCTTGCGCTGCTGGACATGGATGGCGCGCTCCGGCGGCTGCGCAAGCTGCTGCAGCACGCCGGCGTGTCACACCGCGCGTGGCTGCAATTCTTCGACAGCTCGCTCGGCGGTGAGTGGATCGGTATGTGGCCGGACAGCCCGCCCCCGCCGATGCCCTGGAACAGTTAGCATATAACTTCCCGGCAATCATCGGACCTCCCGCATGTCCACCATCGTCGTAGTGCGTAAAGCGGCGCTCGCCTGCATCGCCTGCGATACGCTCGCCAATATCGGTACGGTAAAACAGAAAGCGCATTACTGTGCTTCCCCGGGAAAGATCTTCGGGTTTCGCAATGCGTTCATCGGTACCGTGGGCTATGCCGTGCACAACGCCGTACTGCAGAGCTACTTCGCCAGCCACGCGGAGCAGGTGCGGCTCAGCACATCCGCCGAAATCTTCGAGACCTGGCGGCAAATGCACAAGGCGCTGCGCGAGGAATACCACATGAATCCGCGCGCGGAATCCGACGATGCCTACGAAACCACCCGCATGACCGCGTTGATCGCGAATCCCCACGGCATCTTCGGGATCACTCCGTCGCGCGACGTCGAGGCCTATCCTCGCTTCTGGGCGGTGGGCTCGGGTGCACCTTTCGCGCTGGGCGCCATGTTCACACTGTACGAGCGCAACTACGAGGTCGAAGAGATCGCGCGTGCAGGTGTCGCAGCGGGCGCGGAATTCGACGACGGCAGCGAGCTGCCGATTGTACTGCATACCATAACGCTGGCTGCGACTTAGTTCGAGCCCGTGTCACCTCGCATTTGCCGACTCGCGTTATCCTAATCTCATAGCGACAGCCCCGGCGGTCACCAGCGCTGCGGCCAGATAGCGGACGAGGCCGAAACGCTCCCTCAGGAATACCGCGGCGAATGCGGTGGCGAACAGGACCGACGTCTCACGCAGCGCTGCCACCATGGCGAGGGGCGCAAGGGTCATGGCCCACAGCGCGACACCGTATGAGATAAGCATGAACAGGCCGCAAAGCAACACCGTGCGCCATCGTGCGGCGGCGTACTGAACCACGCTCCGAGCCTGCTGAACGTTCTGCAACAGCAAAGGTGCGCTGTTCAAGAAAAACAGCCACGCGATATACGACCAGGGTGCCGTACTCAACCGGATACCGATGCCGTCCACGATCGTGTAGCCGGCAATGACGCACGCATTGAGTACACCGAAACCGGTGACCCACCAGCGCATCGGTCGTGATCGCCAGCTGTCGATACCCAGGAGAAGTACTCCGCAAGACAGCAGCAGCACGCCTGCCCAACCACCACCGCCCAAGTGCTCCCCGATGGCCACAGCGCCGGCCAGTGCGGTCACCAGCGGCGCAGTGCCGCGCATGAGCGGATAGACATAGCTCAGCTCACCAAACCGGTAGATCAGTCCCAGCAGCTGGAAGTATACGAACTGAAGCAGGACCGATGCAGCCAGATAAGGCCACGCGGCGAGTGCAGGCAACGGAAGAAATGGCAGCGCAGAGCCTGCCATCAGCGCAGCGGCAACGGCCACGAGAATCACTTCCGTGCGCTGCTCTGGCGCCGCCTTAACGATGGCGTTCCAAGCGGCATGCAACGCCGCCGCTCCGAGCAGAAGCAAGATCAGACCAGGCGTCATGTCGAGTTGTGAATACGAAGTGCATACCACGCGAGCGTCGGCGAATTGCTTTGCGGTCAGCGCATGCGGTTGCGATGATGGCGCGGCTCCTGATTCTACGCGACAGCGCGAGCGTTGCCTCCGACTGCTACACTTGCGCAGTGATCCGAGAGGATCACTCATCCCTTGCCCCATACAAACCTTCATACAAACCTTAAAGAGGAGACCACTCGAATGAAGCTGAGATTCATGTTGCTGCCGCTCGCCGCGGCACTGGCGCTCACCGCCTCCCCGCTGCTGGCGCAGGAAAAGCGTACTGTTCTTGGACTGGAGACGGCGAAAAAGATGGCGGCCGCCTGCGAGGCGCTCGCCAAGCAAAGCGGCTGGAAGATGAACATCGCAATTCTCGACACCGGCGGCAACCTCAAGTACTTCCTGCGTCAGGACGATGCTTTTCTAGGCAGCGTCGAGATCGCACAATTGAAAGCCAACACTTCGGCGAAGTTTCCGTTTTCAACAAAGCAGTTCGGCGAAATCGCACAAAAAGTGCCTGGGATCGCATTCGTACCCGGCCTGGTCACTTTCGAAGGCGGCCTGCCGATCAAAACCGGCGGCGGCGAGCAGGTCGGCTCGATCGGCGTGAGCGGGGCCTCTGCCGAGCAGGACGGTCAGTGCGCCCAAGCCGGACTCGATGCGGTGAAGGACGACCTCAAGTAACGTTGCACTGCCCGCGAGCCCGGCCGTATGCCGGGCTCGCGAATTCCCACAAAGCGCCTCGCGTCTCATGCGTGTACGGCTGCTGAAGTCCGGGCCGGCAACATTGACGTCCGTGCCGTCCCGGCATTAGGATTACGCGCGATTTGCCACGCCGCAAAATGTTCGCGCCGCACGTGTGTTGCTGCTATGCGGCTTTTTTGGTCGCACTCGCGACTGAACGCTCTCGAGGCTGCGCAGAAGAGCGAACCGCGCGCGGATGTTAAGGGTCTTCGTAGTCGGGGACTGAACGTTTTTCGGGAGGATTTCCATGCGCACACCATACGCCCGCCTGGCTGCCGTTCTGGCCGTTTCCGCAATGCTGACGACGTCGGCCTTCGCCGCCGAGGTCATGCGGATCGGCCTGGTAAACGAAACCACCGGACCGAATGCCGAAGCCGGCGTCTATACGGTCAACGGTGCGCGCCTCGCGACCGAGGAGATCAACAAGGCGGGCGGCATCCTTGGCAAGCAGGTGGAGCTGGTGATGGAGGACAACCAGAGCACAAATCCCGGCACAGTGCTCGCGTTTTCCAAGCTGGTGGGTGAAGGCGTGCCGGCGGTGATCGGGCCGATCCGCAGCACGCAGACGCAGGCGATCTCACCGACTATTCTCAAGGCCGGCATCCCGACGATGTTCGGCGGAACGGATCCGAATCTCACGCACACCGGCAATCGCTGGCTGTTTCGCTGCCGTCCCAACGATTCTTATTCCTCGCTGGTGATCTCGGATTTCGGCTTGAACACGCTGAAGCTGAAGAAATGGGCCATCGTGCATTCGACCGACGCCTTCGGTACCGCGGGCATGAACGCGCTAGTGCAGGTGCTCAAGGGCTATGGCATCACGCCCGTGCTGGTGCAGGGCTACACCAACAATTCCCAGGACTTCACGCCGATCGTGCTCGCTATCAAGAAGTCCGGCGCCGACGTGATCGGCACTTACATGACCAACTCGCCGGACGTGGGCATCTTCGCGAAGCAGCTGCGCCAGCTGGGCTTGACGACTACCTGGGTCGGCTCGCCCTCAGTAATGACCGCAACTGCAATGAACCTGGCTGGGTCCGGACTCTACGGAGTGTACGGAATCCTGGACTTCACGCCGGGCGCGAGCGCGGAAGCGAAATCCTATGCCGACAAATATCGCGCCAAGTACAACCTGGACGCCGATGTGTATTCGAGCTGGGCCTACGATGCCATGCACATTCTGGCCGACGCGATCAATAAAGCGAAGAGCACCGAGCCCGAAGCCATCCGTAAGGCCATCCTCTCGACCTGCGGCTACAAGGGCGTCGAAGGCACGTACTGCTTCGACGAAAACGGCGACGGCTTGCGCGGCTACAACATCGTGCGCAACGAAAACGGTAAGATCGTTTTCATCAAGCATATCGACAATCCGGGCAAGTGAAGCGCTGAGCGGTTCGACTTCTGGCATCGAAGTGCGAGCCGCCTTGGCGCAGCACTGCGCGACGAACGAGCAGCCGCCTATGATCTGCAACAGGGAGGAGCCCGCGCCGTGGAAGCGCTAGCCAACAATCTGCAGGTGCTGTTTCAGGGGCTCGCGCTCGGCAGCATCTATGCCCTGGTGGCTCTGGGCTTTGTGCTCATCATCCGCGCCACCAATGTCGTGAACTTCGCGCAGGGCGATTTCGCCATGCTCGGCGGGTACGCCATGATCTTGTTCCTCACCGGCATGCCGGGCAATACCGAGCTGCACATCCCCGGATTTCAGCTGCACGTACCGTATGTGGTGGCGATGGTGCTCGCGGTAGCGGTGATGGCGATCATCGGCATCGCCTTCAACTACGGCGTGTACTACCCACTGCGCAATCGATCGTTTCTGCCGGTGCTGATCAGCACACTGGGCGCGTCGATCTTTCTGCAGAACAGCGTGCTCGCGCTGTTCAATCCGCAGCCGCGCCCGCTGGACAAGCTCATCAACATCGAGGGCATCACCGTGGGCGGCGTGTTCCTCGACAGCCAGTACCTGGTGATTCTGGGCTTCACCATTCTCGCCGTGGCCTTTCAGTATTTCTTCTTCGAGAAGACACTCATCGGCAAGAAGCTCCAGGCCACCTCGCAGGACAAGGATATGGCGCGGCTGCTCGGCATCCCGGTTACCGCGATGATCGTCATCACGTTCATCTATAGCGCAGTCCTGGGTGGCATGGCGGGCATTCTGGTCGCACCGATTCTGTTCGTGTCGATCGGCATGGGTTCGACGATCGCGCTGAAAGCGTTTGCCGCCACCATCATCGGCGGCTTCGGCGATGTCGCTGGCGCAATCGTCGGCGGGTTGATCATCGGCTTGATCGAGAGCTTCGCTGCGTACTACATATCGGTGCCATACAAGGACGCCTACGCCTTCCTGGCGTTGTTCCTCGTGCTGCTGTTCCGCCCGCAGGGCATCTTCGGTGAAAAAGTCTCGGAAAAAGCATGAGCGAAGTTCTGGCCAAGCCGGCTGCACTCGCACGCGGCGAGAACAAAGTCAGCGGATTGATCGCTTTGGCGGTCATCGTGCTGGCGTTGCCGCTGCTGCCGTTCTTTGTGCCGATCAGCGATTACATCCTCAACATCTTCATGAACTCGATCACCTACGCCATGGCGGTGCTGGGCATGGTGGTCGTACTCGGCTACGCCGGGCAGATCAACCTGGCGCAGGCGGCGTTCTTCGGCATTGGTGCGTACGCGATCGGACTGGGAACGCTGAGCTACGGACTGCACTTCTGGGTCTCCTTGGTGCTCGGCATGGCCGCCGCCGGCATTGCCGGTCTCGTGCTCGGCCTGACCACGCTGCGGCTGGGCGGCCATTATCTGGCGATGATCACCATCAGCTTCCAGCAGATCTTCGACCTGGTGATGGTGAACTGGATCGAGGTAACGCATGGCCCGGATGGCATCCCCGGCATCACGCCCCCGGCGCTGTTCGGCATTCAGCTCACCGACAAGCGCGCGTACCTGTTGTTTTGCGCGTTCGTCTTGTTCTTTCTCATCTGGTTCGTGTGGTGGTTGCCCAGTACCCGGCTGGGTCGCGCGATGCGGGCGGTGCGCGACAACGAGCTCGCGGCTGAGACCATCGGTGTGCATACGCTGCGCACCAAAGTCATCGCCTTCACCATCAGCGCGGTGCTCGGTGGGATTGGCGGTGCGCTGTACGCGGCAGGCTTCACCTACATCAGCCCAGACAACTTCAACTTCCTGCGCTCGATCGAGTTCCTGACCGCTGCCTTGCT
>JBGQKF010000003.1:0-38175 GCA_041499435.1 Gammaproteobacteria bacterium | reverse complement strand
TGGCCTCCTATGGCCACGTCCGTGATCTGGAAGCCAAGGAAGGCGCCGTCGATCCAGAGCACGACTTTCGCATGCGCTATGCGCTGGTCGAGAAGAACAAGAAACACGTTGATGCCATCGCGCGCGCAGCCGGTGAAGCCGATCAGATTCTGCTGGCAACGGACCCCGACCGAGAGGGCGAAGCGATTGCATGGCATCTATCGGAAATACTGAAAAGCAAGAAGGGACTGAAGAGCACGCCTGTAAGGCGCGTGGTGTTCTACGAGATCACCGAGTCCGCGGTCAAAGAAGGGGTCGATAACCCTCGGGCGATTTCGATGCAGCTGGTCAATGCACAACAGGCGCGCCGCGCCCTGGATCATCTGGTTGGCTTCAACCTCTCGCCGCTGCTCTGGAAGAAGATCGGCCCCAGCTTGTCCGCAGGACGGGTACAGAGTCCAGCTTTGCGCCTCATCGTCGAGCGCGAGCACGAGATCGAATCGTTCAAGACCCAAGAGTATTGGACCATTCACCTCGATAGCCACAAAGCGGCTGATCGCTTCAGCGCGCGCCTGATTCAGTATCGCGGCGACAAAGTGGAGCAGTTCACCATCACCACCGACGAACAGCAGCAGGCGGTGGTGAAAGAGGTGGTGAAGGAAGCCAACGGTCAGGCGACGGTCAGCAAGGTAGAGCGCAAGCCGAAGTTGCGCTATCCGTCTGCGCCATTCATCACCTCCACGCTGCAGCAGGAAGCGGTGCGCAAGCTTGGAATGACCGCAGAACGTGCGATGCGCACAGCTCAGCAGCTGTACGAAGGAGTCGATACCGGCGGCGAGACAGTCGGTCTCATTACGTATATGCGGACCGACTCCACCAACCTCGCCAACGAAGCGCTACACGAGATCCGCGGTTACATCGGGAAGCATTTCAACGCGGATTACTTGCCCAAGGCACCGATACATTATCGCAGCAAATCGAAGAACGCCCAGGAAGCCCACGAGGGAATCAGGCCGACCTCGATTCAGCGCACGCCCGATCAAGTCCGCCGTTACTTGACACCCGATCAGGCCAGGCTGTACGAGATGATCTGGAAACGAACGCTCGCGTGTCAAATGACGCCGGCGCGGTTCGATACCACCAGCCTGGACCTCAGCGTCGGAGGCAAAGACACTCTGTTTCGAGCGAGCGGCCAAACGCTGGTGTTTCCTGGCTTCATTGCCGTCTACAAGGAGGACGTCGACGATTCGAGTGACGAGGGTGACGAGAAACTCCCGCAGTTGAAGGAGGGCGAGAAGATACCGGTTGACCGAGTGTTCGGCGAGCAGCACTTTACCCAGCCACCACCACGCTATACCGAAGCCAGCCTGGTGAAGACGCTCGAAGAGCATGGCATCGGGCGGCCTTCCACCTATGCCAGCATCATCTCGACGCTGCAAGACCGGGGTTATGCATACCTGGACAAGAAGCGCTTCACTCCGACCGATCTCGGACGATTGGTCAACGGCTTTCTGATCGCCCATTTCGACCACTACATCGACTATGACTTTACCGCCCGAATGGAGGATCAGCTCGACTTCATCTCGAACGGCAAGCGCGAGTGGGTGCCGGTGCTGAGCGAGTTCTGGGACGCTTTCTCGGCCACGCTGGCGCAAAAGCAGGATGTCGCGAGGGGGGTACCGCTGGGCGAGAAATGCTCCAAGTGCCACAAGGGCGATTTGTTCCTGCAGAACAGCCGGCGCGGGTTGTTCGTCGGCTGCAATCGCTATCCAAAGTGCGACTACACGCGTCCGTGGGGCAGCCTGGCGGAAGGTCCCATGCAGCTTGGCAAGGATCCGAAGACAGACAAAGAGGTTCTGCTCATGCGCGGTCCGTATGGGTTCTACGTCCAACTTGGACCCACGGAGCCTGGCGCTAAAACCAAACCGAAACGAGCGGCCTGGCCCAAGAACGTTCCGGTTGCTTCTGCAGACCTGGACACTGCGCTGAAATTACTGTCGCTGCCGCGCCAACTCGGCAATCACCCTGAAACCGCGAAGCCGGTCGAAGCGAACATTGGACCGTTCGGCCCTTACGTCAAACACGATGGTGCCTACAAATCAATTCCGAAAAGCGAAAGCGTTTACGACATCTCCTTGCAGCGTGCGGTTGAGTTGCTCGCGGCACCGAAGAGTGAGCGCGCGGCAGCAGGTAAGCAACTAGGCGCGCACCCGGAGGACCAGAAACCGGTGACCCTCATGTCCGGGCGTTACGGACCTTACGTCAAACACGGCCGCATCAATGCCACGGTACCGCGAGACTATGATCCTGAAGCGCTGACACTCGAGCAGGGACTCGAGATTCTGGCGGCAAAGTCCGCCAAGGCGGCACCATCCGCGACACGGGGCGCGGCTCGGGGAAACCAGGTGCGTGCGGCAGCGGCTAAACGGTCCAGTCGAACGAAAGCGAAAGTGGAAGAGGCGCCCCAGCCGATGAAACGGACGGGGCGCTCGTCTGCAAGGAAGAAACCGTCGGCCCGCGCTCGGGGCTGACGTCACACGTCGAGGTTGCGAACCCCCAGTGCGTTGGCTTCGATGAACGCGCGGCGCGGCTCGACTACGTCGCCCATGAGCGTGGTGAAGATCTCGTCCGCTGCGATGGCATCCTCGATCTGAGCGCGGAGCAGTCGGCGCGACTTTGGATCCATCGTCGTCTCCCACAGCTGTTGCGGGTTCATCTCACCCAGACCTTTGTAGCGCTGCACGGTCAGGCCGCTGCGCGCCTGGTCGAGCAGCCAGTCCACCGCCTCCTTGAACTCTTTGACCGGGTGCTGATGTTCCCCGCGCTGGACACTGGCCATTGCACCGAGCAGCCCTTCCAAGGTTTTTGCCGTTTTGCGAATCTGCGTATAGTCGCCGCTTTCTACGAAGTCGCGATCGACATAGGTCACCCGCACGTTGCCGTGCTGGATCTTCTTCACTCTGAGTAGATGGCTCTCAGTCTTCTCGTCGAAACGCGGTTCGATGCTGATGCCGTTTTCCGGTAGATGACGCATCAAGTCTGCGGTCGATCGGGCAGCAGCTTCTTCACTACTTAGGTCCAGTTCGGGCCCTCTGAGCAGAGCGTGTAGAAGCGATGGATCGATACGGCGTGAAAGTCGCTCGATTACCGCCTCGGCGAGGATGTATTCGCGAGCCACTTCAGCGAGCGCATCTTTGGTCAAAGGGGGCAAGCCTTCCCCACGATTCAACTGCGCATCTTTCAGCGCCAGCCGCAGCAGGTAATCTTTGAGCTCGTGATCGTCTTTCAAGTAGCGCTCTTCGCGCCCATGCTTGACCTTGTAAAGCGGCGGTTGCGCGATGTAAATGTGGCCGCGCTCGACTAGCTCGGGCATCTGCCGGTAGAAAAATGTCAGGAGCAGCGTGCGGATATGCGAGCCGTCGACGTCGGCGTCGGTCATGATGATGATGCGGTGATAACGTAACTTCTCCGGCCTGTATTCCTCTTTGCCGATGCCGGTGCCGAGCGCGGTTATCAGCGCAGCTATTTCCTGCGACGACAGCAGCTTGTCGAAGCGCGCCCGCTCTACATTCAAAATCTTTCCCTTGAGCGGAAGGATTGCCTGAAACTTACGATCGCGACCTTGTTTCGCGGAACCTCCTGCAGAATCTCCCTCAACCAGGTAGAGCTCCGAGGATGCCGGGTCCTTTTCCTGGCAATCGGCCAGCTTTCCGGGCAGCCCGAATCCATCCAGCACGCCCTTCCGGCGTGTCATCTCACGTGCCTTCCTTGCAGCTTCGCGCGCACGGGCCGCTTCAATAATCTTGCCGACGATGATTTTGGCGTCGTTCGGGTTTTCCAGCAGGAAAGCCATCAAAGCCTCGGAGACAATTTCCTCCACTACCGGCCGTACCTCAGAAGATACCAGCTTGTCTTTGGTCTGAGAGGAAAACTTGGGATCGGGAAGCTTCACCGCCAGGATCGCCGTCAAGCCCTCGCGCATATCGTCGCCCGTGGTTTCGACTTTGGCTCGTTTCGCGAACTCGTTCTGCTCTATGTAGTGGTTGAGTGTCCGCGTCATGGCTGCGCGCAAGGCGGTTAGATGTGAGCCGCCGTCGCGCTGCGGTATGTTATTCGTGAAACAGAGCACCGACTCCTGGTACGAGTCGTTCCATTGCATAGCCACCTCCACACCGATGCCGTCGCGTTCGCGCAGGGCGTGGAATATATGCGGGTGCAAGACAGTCTTGGTACGGTTGATGAACTCGACAAAACCCCGGATACCGCCGGCGAATTGAAATAGCTCTTCCTTGCCGTTCCGCTGGTCGACGAACTCGATGCGCACCCCATTGTTCAGGAAGGAAAGCTCGCGCAGGCGCTTCGCCAAGATGTCGTAGTGAAATTCCACGTTACCGAAAACTGCGATGCTCGGCATGAAGTGCACTTCCGTTCCGCGTCGCTCGGTCGTGCCGGTCTCCTTAAGCGGTGCTACCGGCTCACCATCACGAAACTCCATCTGAAAGACGTGACCATCGCGGCGAATGGTGAGGCGTAGCCACTCGGACAGAGCATTGACCACAGAAACCCCGACACCGTGCAGACCGCCGGATATCTTGTACGAGTTGCCGTCGAACTTACCGCCCGCGTGCAGTACGGTCATCACGATCTCAGCGGTCGACCTGCGCAGCTCGTCATCCGGGTGAATCTGGGTCGGTATGCCGCGGCCGTTGTCGATGACACTGATCGAGTTGTCCGAATGGATAATGATCTTTATGTCATCGCAATACCCAGCCAATGCTTCATCAACGGCATTGTCCACCACTTCGAATACCATATGATGCAGGCCGGTGCCATCGCCCGTGTCGCCGATGTACATCCCCGGACGCTTGCGAACCGCTTCGAGCCCTTTCAGGACTTTGATACTTTCTGCGTTGTATTCAGACATTACCCTGCCGGGAAACCCGGCTCCGTTGTGTTAACCTGGACATCAGATCCGCATTGGCATGACGACGTACTTGAACGATGCATCAGCGGGCATGGTGATCAACATACTGCTGTTTGAATCGCCGAGCGAGCATTCGACCTCGGTGGTCTGCACGTTGGCCAGCACGTCGAGCAGATAGCTTACGTTGAAGCCGATATCCAGGGCATCCCCGGAATAGTCGACTTCGAGTTCTTCCTCGGCTTCCTCCTGCTCACTGTTGGTACATACGATGCGCAGGCTTCCCGAGGTCAGGACCCAGCGCACCCCTCTGAATTTCTCGTTGGATAGAATGGCCGCGCGCTGGAGGGCTTGCTGCAGCTCCGCTCTGGAAACGGTAAAGCGTTTCTTGTAGCTCGTCGGGACGACCTTCTGGTAGTCCGGAAACTTGCCATCGACCAGCTTGGTGACGAACGAGATCGCGCCAAAGCCGAAGCGGACCTGATTGTCGAGCACCTCAAAGGCCACCGGCTCATCAGAATCTGCCAGCAACTTGCTCAATTCAACGATAGCCTTACGCGGCAGAATCACCTCGGTAGCGGGTGTATCGAGGGTAACCTTCGAGGCAGCGAGCGCAAGCCGGTGTCCATCCGTGGCTACTACCGCAAGTGCATCTGGCTGTAATGAGAGCAACAACCCGTTCAGATAATAGCGTATGTCCTGCTGCGCCATCGCGTACTGAACCAACGCCAGCAGGCGCTTGAGTTGATTTTGCGGCAATGTGGCACGTGCTGCGCTCGCGCCCCCCGATGAAATCTTGGGAAAGTCCGCAGCTGGCAGGGTCTGCAAGCTGAACTTGCTCTTTCCAGCCTTGAGCTGCAAACGCTTCTCCTGCAAATCGAGCGCGACTACGGCCTCATCCGGTAGTGACCTCAAGATGTCATGCAGCTTGCGCGCCGACACCGTCGTAACCTGGGTTTCGTTCGCGGCCGAAGTCTGTGCCTGCGACGCAACCTGTATCTCCAGGTCGGTAGCGGTGAGACAAAGGACGCCGTCGCCGAGCTCAAGCAGGACATTGGAAAGTATTGGAAGAGTATGTCGGCGCTCTACCACGCCGCTTACCGCTTGCAGTGGAGTCAGCAAAAGGTTGCGCTCTACTTGTATTAGGCTCATTGATTATTCTTTCTAGTAACTACTAATAAGCTAGCGGCACAGTTGTGGACATCTCGGCATTGGCCCGTTCCACGGGAGAGAGGACGATTTCGAGAAGGACCAATAACCATTGTGTAAGCAGTGGATGAATTGTGGGTAGCTCTACCACATGTGCTGCGAAGTGCCTTCATGCACAACTTATCCCCATGCGTATCAACTGCGCAGTACTTGAAGCAACGCCTGGAAATCCCGGGTGATCTCGGGGCTTTCGATCTTGAGCTCAGCCACCTTTCGACATGCATGCAGAACAGTCGTGTGGTCCCTCCCGCCGAAAGCCTCGCCGATGTCAGGGAGACTGAGCTGTGTGAGCTCCTTGGCGAGAGCCATTGCAATCTGCCGTGGACGGGCGACGTTGCGCGTGCGTTTCTTCGAGTACATCTCCGAAACTTTTATCTTGTAGTAATCCGCGACAGTCTTCTGGATGTTTTCGATGGTGACCTGGCGGAATTGTATGGCGAGAACATCTTTGAGGGCCTCACGCGCCAATCCCGGCGACAAGGGCTGATTGGAAAAATTTGCGTATGCCAGCACGCGCTTCAAGGCGCCTTCCAACTCCCGAACATTTGACTGGATGTGCTTCGCGATAAAGAAGGCCACGTCTTCCGGCACCCGTACTCCTTCGGCTTCTGCTTTTTTTATCAGTATAGCTACGCGCATTTCCAGTTCGGGTGGTTCGATCGCGACGGTGAGGCCCCACCCGAACCGGGAAATTAAGCGGTCTTCCATACCCGCGATCTCTTTGGGGTAAGTGTCGCACGTAATGATTACCTGTTTATGTGCATCGATCAGCGCGTTGAAAGCGTAGAAGAACTCCTCTTGAGTTCGGTTTTTCCCGCTGAAGAACTGGATATCGTCGATGAGCAGCAGATCGAGCGAGTGGTAATACTTCTTGAAGCCGTCGAATGCTTTGTGCTGGTAGGCTCGCACAACATCTGAGACATATTGCTCTGCATGAATGTAACGGACGTTGGCGTGAGGATTTTGTTCGTGAACCAGGTTTCCAATCGCCTGGATCAGGTGCGTTTTGCCCAAGCCGACCCCCCCATAAATGAAGAGGGGGTTGTAAGCGGTCCCGGGATGCTCGGCGACCTGGACAGCGGCAGCACGCGCCAATTGGTTGGCTTTTCCGGTTACGAACGAATCAAACGTGAAGGTGGGATTGAGGCGGCTGTGCTCACGCACTCTGGTCTTGCCTGCGTCGCCCTGAATTGTGTGAGCTGCGGTTGTAGCTGGCGGAGGCAGCACCGCTGCGGAACCATTAGTCGTTTGTGCCAATTGCAGGACAACATCCATCCGGTCCGGGGCCGTTTCACGTGCGAGTTGCTCGATCACTGGAAGGAAGCGATCCTTCACCCATTGCAGCACAAACCGATTGGGCGCAGTGATAGTGAGCACATGCCCGTCCGCGACCGCGCTCAGCGGCGCGATCCATGTTCGGAACTGCTGCGCAGGAAGTTCACGCTGGAAGTGCTGAAGGCAGTGCGTCCACAGGCTGTTCATAGTCGCCGCGCGAGGGAGAAATAGCCCGCGAGATTAGAACGCAATAGTACCACGCGGGTAAAGTTATCCACAGACCCATTTCCGGTATAAATTGACAAGTGGTACCTGAACGCCGTGTAATAGCAGGCTTTTCCAGAACCACTCTTCACGAGCGAATCCAGCAATGAAACGCACATATCAACCTTCGAAAGTTCGTCGCGCCCGGACACATGGCTTTCGCGCACGCATGAAGACCTTGGGTGGGCGAAAGGTCCTCAATAACCGACGCGCAAAAGGGCGGAAACGGCTGGCGGTCTAGCGTAGGCTTGCGGCAGAATGCGTTCAGACCGCGCGCGCGCCTGACCGGGCGAGATGCTTTCCAAGCGCTCTTAACCTCCAAACCGGCTGCACGAAGCAGGCGGTTCACCGTGCACGCAGTACGCAATCAAAAGTCGTTCGCTCGTCTGGGAATCATTGTAGGGAAGCGTACAGTCCAACACGCGGTGGCGCGCAACTTCCTGAAGCGGTTGATCCGGGAGACGTTCCGGACGCGCCAACGAGAACTGGCCGGTTATGACCTGCTGGTACGGATTCGGGAGGCGGTGCGTCCTGCGGATGCAAAGGCTTCTCAGGTGGAGTTGGCTGCCGTGCTGACCTCGCTGCTCAAATGAAGAACATTATTTTCGCGCTGATCTCGCTTTATCAACTGGTGATCAGTCCGATGCTGGGTAATCGCTGCCGCTTCCATCCAACTTGCTCCGAGTACGCTAAGGAGGCGGTCATGATGCATGGTGCACGCCGTGGTTCGTGGCTCTCGATTGTCCGGCTTGCGCGCTGCCATCCATGGAACGACGGCGGTTTTGATCCGGTCCCCAACAAGCGTTGAACAATGATGGATTCGTTTAGAATATTCGCAGGAATTGTGTTCGCAATTTCTGTGTTCTTCCTGTTCGATGCCTGGATGAAGGAGCACCAACCACCTCCCCAACGCTCGGCGCCAAGTCAGCCCGCCGCTACGCCACCCGCAGCCGGAACGGGCCCGCAACAGGCTTCGCCAGTTACTCCAGTGCCGACTGAGCGTGCGCACGGTCAACGCGTCACCGTTACTACCGACACGCTGAAAGCAGAGATCGATACGGCAGGTGCGGATTTGCGCCGCATGGAGCTTTTGAAGTATCGGGATACACTCAATCCGCAAAAGAACTTCGTACTGCTGGAAGAAGACTCCGAGCACACATACATAGCCCAAAGCGGACTGATCGGAGGGCCGTTTCCCAACCACACCAGCAACTACCGGGCGACTCAGACAAATTACGAGATGGGGCCAGGCGCGGATACGCTGGTCGTCCGGCTGGAAGCTGAGGACGAGAGCGGGGCGAAGGTCGCGAAGATTTATACGTTTCGACGCGGCGCATATCTGGTGGACATCGCATTCGAGATCGCGGCTCCGCCAGGTGCTTCGATTCAGCCGACGGTCTACTACCAGTTGCTCCGGGACGCCAAGCCGGCGGCGGGCGATTCCAGGATGGTGCCGACATTTCTAGGGGCTGAGGTCTACACGGAAAGGGACAAACTCCGCAAAGCATCTTTTGAAGATGTCACCAAGAACAAGTTTGATTATCCAAAGGACGCGGACGATGGGTGGGTTGCAATCGTCCAGCACTATTTCCTCGGTGCGTGGCTTCCGCCCGCAGGGAAGCATCGAGAAATCTTCGTGCGACCCATCGACAATGGGCTATTCGCCGTCGGGGCGAAATTACCAGTCGGTCAAATCGCTCCTGGGCAGATGGTGACTGTGTCAACTCAGTTGTATGCCGGCCCGCAGGAACAAGATGCACTGCGTAAACTTGCCCCGGGCCTCGAGCTTACCGTCGACTACGGCTGGTTGCGAGTTCTGGCTGTACCTCTGTTCTGGGTGCTGAGCCGGATCCATGACTTTGTACACAATTGGGGCGTAGCGATCATTCTCCTCACGGTGCTCATCAAACTGGCGTTCTACCCACTCTCCGCGACGAGCTACAGGTCGATGGCTCGGATGAAGGTATTGGCACCGAAGCTGCAGAAACTGAAAGAGCGCTACGGCGATGACCGGCAGCGTATGCACCAAGCCATGATGGAGCTGTACAAAACGGAGAAGGTCAACCCGTTGGGTGGATGTCTTCCTATTGTTGTTCAAATACCTGTTTTTATTGCACTTTATTGGGTTCTTCTGCTGAGCGTAGAGCTTCGCCAGGCGCCGTTTGTCTTGTGGATCCATGATCTGTCGAGGCAGGATCCCTATTACATACTGCCCGTATTGATGGGCGCGACCATGTTTATACAAACATGGTTGAACCCGACGCCACCGGATCCGGTACAGGCCAAGCTGATGAAGATAATGCCTATCGCCTTCAGCATCTTCTTCTTTTTCTTTCCTGCCGGGCTGGTCCTCTACTGGCTGGTGAACAACATTCTTTCCATTGCCCAACAGTGGTATATCACCCGGACGCTGGAGCAGGGCAAGACCAGCCGTGGGGAAGCCTGACGTCATTGCCGCGGTCGCCACCGCGCCCGGACGGGGAGCGATCGGTGTGGTGCGGATTTCTGGCCCTGATTTGACGGAAATGATGGCAGGGCTGTTTGGACGCATGCTCACCCCGCGGCTTGCGACGGTAACAAAGTTTCTGGATGTACGCGGCAATGCCCTCGATTCGGGTATTGGACTGTACTTTCCAGGTCCACGATCGTATACGGGCGAGGACGTTCTTGAGCTACAGGGTCATGGCGGTAGTGGCGTCCTAAGACTGGTGCTTGGCCGTTGCCTTGAAATGGGGGCACGCCTTGCCGAGCCGGGGGAATTTACGCGACGAGCATTCCTCAACGGCAAAATTGATCTTGCTCAGGCCGAGTCAGTCGCCGATCTAATCGAAGCCAGCTCGGAATCTGCGGCGCGTGCGGCGATTCGCTCCCTGAACGGCGCCTTCTCTCATGCGGTTGATGCGCTTCAACACTTGCTTCTCCGAGTGCGTACGCAGTTAGAAGCGGAAATCGACTTCCCCGAAGATCCAATTGGTGAGTTCGAGAAAAGCGCGCTAATGGAGGAGCTTACGGCCGCACTTGATGGCGTAAGGCGCCTCTTGAGCCAGGCAATTCGCGGCAGACGGTTGCGAGATGGCATCAAGGTGGCCATTATCGGGACACCCAATGTCGGCAAATCCACCCTTCTGAATTACTTGGCTGGGGATGCGGTGGCTATCGTTACCGATATTCCAGGCACGACACGAGATGCTATAACCGTCGAAATGACGCTGAGTGGAATGCCGGTGACCGTGGTAGATACCGCGGGAATCCGGCAAACCGACGATCCCGTGGAGAAGATCGGTGTGCAAAAGGCATTGGACGCCGCCAAGAGTGCCGACATTATTCTGAATATGAGAGATACCCGCCTTGATCCTGTAGCGGAATCGCTGCAGGCGTGGTTGCCGAGAAATGTGAGGCAGGTCTCCATCTTGAATAAGGCGGATTTGCTCAACGCCGCGGATTTACCGCAAGATCCTTCAGTCGTCTGCATTTCTGCGAAAACAGGACAAGGAGTCGATAAACTTTGCCAAGTTGTCGTAGACGCAATGGAACTCCAAGACGCAAGCGAGGCAAACTTTATCGCACGGGAAAGGCATGTGTTCGCCCTTCACGAAGCTATACGCTACATCGAATCCGCCAGAAGTCATGAGGGAGGCTTGGAATTTGTAGCTGAAGAGCTTCGGCTGGCGAGCGTGGCGCTTGGCAGCATTACGGGGCAGTTGGCTGCTGACGATCTTCTCGGTCATATTTTTAGTACATTTTGTATCGGAAAATGAATTTGTTCCACGTGGAACCCCTTTCTCGGTTCCACGTGGAACCCTGATCACTGCTATGGGAAACACTAACCATCCGAATAGATTCGACGTAGTCGTGGTCGGTGGCGGGCACGCGGGTACCGAGGCAGCCCTAGCCGCGGCTCGGATGGGCGTAAGAACGCTGCTAATCACGCACAGCATTGAAACGCTCGGCCAGATGTCCTGTAATCCGTCTATCGGCGGCATCGGTAAGGGGCACCTCGTCAAAGAAATCGACGCAATGGGCGGCGCGATGGCCGCGGCAGCCGATGAAGCGGGAATTCAATTTCGGATTCTGAACGCGAGCAAGGGTCCAGCTGTGCGTGCCACAAGGGCACAAGCGGATCGTGTGTTATATCGGCAGGCCATCCGGACGCGTATTGAACGTCAAAATTATCTGAGTGTGTTTCAGCAGCCGGTAGACGATTTAGAGGTTTACAACGGCAAAGTCAGAGCCGTCGTAACACAGTCAGGGGTTAGATTTATGACGGAAGCGGTCGTCCTGACGACTGGGACATTCCTTGCCGGATTGATACACGTAGGCTTGCGAAGCCACAGCGCAGGACGCGCAGGAGATCCCGCTGCGACTACATTGTCCAAGCGACTGAGAGAGTTGAACTTACCGGTCGGACGGCTCAAGACTGGGACTCCCCCTCGCATCGATGCTCGGACCATCGACTTCTCAATATTGCAGGAACAGTTGGGTGATGAACCCACGCCGGTGTTTTCGTTCCTGGGTGATCCCAGTCAGCATCCGCGCCAGGTAGCTTGCTGGATCACTCGTACCAATCGTTACACGCACGAGATCATACGCGGTGGACTGGACCGTTCCCCGCTGTTCACGGGAGTGATCGAGGGCACGGGCCCGCGGTATTGCCCATCGATAGAGGATAAGATAACCCGGTTTGCGGACAAGGAAAGTCACCAGATTTTTCTCGAACCTGAGGGCCTCACGAGCAATGAAATTTATCCGAACGGGATTTCCACGAGTCTTCCCTTCGATGTACAGATCAATTTGGTCCGCTCCATTCAAGGCCTTGAGAATGCTCATCTTACTCGACCAGGGTATGCCATAGAGTACGATTACTTCGATCCAAGGTCCCTCAAGTCATCACTCGAAACCAAGGCTATAGCGGGACTATTCTTCGCGGGCCAGATCAATGGCACGACCGGGTACGAAGAAGCAGCGGCACAAGGGCTGGTCGCCGGGCTGAACGCGGCCCTGCACGTCAATGGCCGGCCGGCGTGGTGTCCTGCGCGTAGCGATGCGTACATCGGTGTTCTAATCGACGATCTGGTTACGCGAGGTGTTACCGAGCCCTATCGGATGTTCACCAGCCGTGCCGAGTATCGTCTTAGTCTCCGCGAAGACAACGCAGATTTGCGATTAACCGAAACTGGTCATGAGCTTGGGATAGTGAGTCCCTACCGCTGGGACGCGTGCCGTCGCAAGCTCGATCAGATTCAATCGGAGAAGGAAAGGCTCCATTCGACACGGCTTGGTCCTGAAGACGTTTCCGAGGCACAAATGCTGGCTTTGTTTGGCGCTCCCTTGGGCCGTGACTATCCGTTAATAGAGCTACTGAGGCGTCCGGGGGTGACGTACTCCGCTCTGATGGCACTTCAGCATGCCGGACCTGGCGTCGCAGATCGAGCGGTAGCCGAACAAGTCGAGGTACAGGCAAAGTACCAGGGTTACATCGAACGGCAACAAGATGAGATTACCCGGTTGGCCCGGCATGAAGAAAACAAGCTTCCCGCCAGCCTGGACTATCGCTCCATCCGCGGCCTCTCCTTTGAAGTACAGCAAAAGCTGAGTGAAGTCCGTCCCGAAACCTTGGGCCAAGCAATGCGAGTCCCAGGGGTGACGCCGGCGGCCATTTCGCTGCTGCTTGTTCACCTGCGACGGGAGCTTTCCCCGTACGACGAAGTGTTATGACCCCAAAGGAGCAGCTGGGGCAGGGCCTGTCGCGGCTCGGCCTAGTCTTGCCGGCCGGCGGTTTGGACGGTCTCCTGGCCTATATTTCTCTCTTGGGGAAATGGAATCGAATCTACAATCTCACCGCGATACGAGAGCCTGGGAAAGTCGTCACGCATCACATCCTCGATAGTCTAGCCGTACTTCCATACCTCAATGTCGATACCATTGCGGACATCGGCAGCGGCGCAGGGCTGCCTGGGATCCCGATGGCGGTGGCGAGGCCAGCTATGCGGGTCGCGTTAGTTGAAAGCAATCACAAGAAGTGCGCGTTCCTACGTCAAGCTGTGACGGAGCTTCATCTTGAAAACGTGGACGTAGTCATGGAGCGCGCTGAGAGATGGCATCCGACCAGCTCCTTCGATGTGGTTATTTCGCGGGCCTTCGCAGATTTGGCGAGCTTCGTCGAGGTTGCTCGTCATTTGTGTCGCTCGGATGGCGTACTCGCTGCCATGAAAGGTCTTTACCCCGATGAGGAACTGGAGCAGTTGCCCCCAGAGCTTCGTCTCGAAAACGTCGTGCGCATTGACGTACCGGGCCTGCGCGCCGCTCGACATCTCGTGATCCTGCGATCCGGAACAAAATCTCCATGAATTCTGCGCGCGTCCTCGCAGTCGCGAACCAGAAAGGTGGCGTCGGGAAGACGACGACGAGCATCAATGTCGCTGCGAGCCTCGCCCTGGCGGGCAGACGAGTGTTGCTGATTGACCTCGATCCGCAGGGCAACGCGACCATGGGGAGCGGGATAGACAAACGATCTATCAACCCTTCCGTCTACGATGTTCTTTTGGGATCAGCGCCGCTCAGTGCTGCGCGCTGCAAGACCGCCGCCCAGTATGATCTGACGCCAGCGAACCGCGAATTGGCCGGTGCAGAAGTTGAGTTGGTCAACATGCCGAATCGCGAAATGCGGTTGAAGGACGCATTGAATGAGGTGAGGGAGCAGTACGATTTCATCCTCATCGACTGCCCGCCGGCGCTCAATCTGCTTACAGTGAACGGGCTGTGTGCTGCGCATTCTGTGATGATTCCCATGCAGTGCGAATACTATGCACTCGAAGGATTGTCCGATCTCGTACAGACGATCAAGAAGGTGAGATCTCACCTCAACCCAGCTCTCGAAATCGAAGGACTGCTGCGAACCATGTACGATCCGCGAAACATGTTGGCGCAACAAGTTTCGGAACAACTACAGCGGCACTTTGGCGATAAGGTATATCGCACTGTCATACCGCGTAACGTGCGGCTCGCCGAGGCGCCGAGTCATGGCATGTCGGTTCTCGCGCTCGACCGCCAATCGAAGGGAGCGCTGGCTTACCTTGCGCTCGCTGGAGAGATGCTGTCCAAGCCGGCCCGGGGAATGCATGGCTAAAGTAAAGGGGCTTGGGCGCGGGCTGGACGCGTTATTAGGCTCTGACGCGGGCTATGAGGTCAGTGAGCGCTTGCAACAAGTATCGGTAGACCAGCTTCGGCCGGGCAAGTATCAGCCCCGCTCGCACATGGACCCCGATGCTATTTCCCACCTCGCGGAATCGATTAAGGCGCAGGGCGTCATCCAGCCCATCCTGGCGCGCCCGGCAGAAGACGGGACGTTCGAGATCATTGCGGGTGAACGACGATGGCGTGCTGCCACCATCGCGGGTCTGCAAAGTGTGCCGGTAGTCATCCGCGAAGTGCGCGATGAAGCGGCGCTCGCGATGGCTTTGATCGAAAATATACAGCGCGAGGATCTCAATCCGATCGAAGAAGCCACAGGCATCCGTCGGCTCATCGATGAGTTCGGAATGACTCACGAGACTGCCGCCGACGCGATCGGGCGTTCGCGAAGCGCCGTAACCAATCTTCTTCGATTGCTTGGCCTGCCAGCTCCAGTGAAGCAGATGCTCATCGAGGGCAAACTGGAAATGGGACATGCACGTGCTCTGCTGACGCTGCCTGGATCGCGGCAGATCGAGCTTGCCAACGAAGTCGCGACACGGCAGTTGTCCGTTCGCCAGGCGGAGCGTATGGCAACTCGTGCGCAACATGCAGCCGAGAAGACGCATCCGGCTCATGCGCGCGACCGCGATGTAGCCGCCCTGGAAGAAGAACTGTCAGAACGTCTGGGAACGCGAGTCTCGATCCGGCCGGGCGGCAAGGGCGCAGGACGCGTCGTCATCGCCTATGGCGATCTGGACCATCTCGATCAACTGCTCACCAAGCTGCGTGCATGACGCATGTAAGGCTCGCAAGCGTTGACACTGCCCATCATCTCTAACTAGAATCGTGGGCTTTTTAAGCCGGGGGTTTCCGCCTCGGGATAACCGCCCGTGCGGTATCTCCTATGCGATCGGTCGGCGGATCAAGGTCGTTGCAGACGACCATCAGCAAGCTCATCGGCTTGCAGGTTTTAGTTACTGCTGTGGCTTCGCTCGTAGCACTCGGGGTAGGCGGGGCTGGCGCCGCCAAATCAGCCGCTCTAGGCGGCTCAATTGGTGTGATTCCCAGTGCGGCTTACGGTTTTTTACTGATTAAGAAACCCTTTGGATCGCCGCGCGCTATCTTGCAGCGGCAATACCTCGGGGAGTTTTGCAAGCTCGGATTGACGTTAGTGATGTTCGGGGCGAGCTTCGCCTGGGTGAAGGAGTTGTCGGTGTTGCCTTTCTTCGTTACCTACATACTTACCCTGGCGGTTTACTGGGCTGCACTTCTACTTGCATGAATCTACGTCTCCTCCAAAAAACGTTTATTGACCAGAGCTTGACATGGATCAAGCTTGTTGGGCGGGCGTGGAGCTAAATTGCCCCGGCGTTTCGCACAGTGCATGAGTCGCCGATGAGTTCGACTGAACAAGCTGCACCCACGGTCAGCGGGTACATCCAGCACCACCTCACCAATCTCACAGCCGGCCACGGCTTCTGGACTTTCCATCTGGACACCTTGATCGTTTCCGGTGTCCTCGGTCTGCTGGTCTTCGGCGCGATGGCGGTGGCGGCACGCAAGGCAACCCCGGGCGTGCCGGGCAAATTTCAGAACTTCGTCGAGATGCTCCTCTCGATAATCGATTCCCAGGTCCGCGACACGTTTCACGGCAAGAGCGCGCTCGTGACCCCGCTGGCCATCACGATTTTCGTCTGGGTCTTTGTGATGAACGCCAAGGACCTCCTCCCGGTGGATCTCATGCCTTTGATCATGGAGCACGTATTCGGGGTCTCGCATTGGAAGACAGTTCCGACCACGGATCCCAATCTCACTTTCGCCATGTCGCTGACGGTCTTCTGCTTGATGATCTTCTACAATATCAAGTTCAAGGGATTCGGCGGCTGGATGCATGAAGTGTTCACCGAGCCATTCGGCAAGTGGCTTGCCCCCGCGAATCTCCTCTTCCGCATCATCGAGGATGTCGCCAAGCCGATCTCGCTCGCGCTGCGTCTGTTCGGCAACATGTATGCGGGGGAAATGGTGTTCATTCTCATTGCTCTGCTCGGCGTTTGGCAGCTCCCCCTGGCATTGCCGTGGGCGCTGTTCCACGTCCTGATCATCACCCTGCAGGCTTTCGTCTTCATGATGCTGACCGTGGTCTATATGAGCATGGCTGCGGAGCAGCACTAAATATTTACGTATCACACGCTCTAGAAGGAGAAAAAATGGAACTGTCTGTGTTGTTGGGTAACGTGTCGATCGCGGTCGCTATCCTGATCGGGGCGGGCGCGCTGGGCACCGCCATCGGTTTCGGCATCCTCGGTGGCCGTTTTCTGGAAGGCTCTGCGCGCCAGCCGGAAATGATCCCGACGCTGCAGGTGAAGATGTTCATCGTCGCCGGTCTGCTCGACGCGGTAACCATGATCGGGGTCGGCATCGCGCTCTACCTCCTGTTTGCCAATCCGTTCATCGCGATGGTCACTGCGCATTGAACAGACGCGCCTGAATTTCTTAGGAGGCTAGCGTGAATATCAACGCTACGTTATTTGGCCAGGCGATCTGGTTCGCCGTCTTCATCTTCATCACCATGAAGTACGTGTGGCCGCCGATAAAGCGTGCATTGGACCAACGGCAGAAGCAGATCGCCGATGGGCTTGCCGCCGCCGAGCGCGGCAGACAGGATCTGGAGCTTGCTTCCAAACGCGTCGATGAGGTGCTGCGCGAAGCGCGTGGGCAGGCTCAGGAGCTACTGGCGCAGGCCGAACAACGGGCTGCCCAGATGGTCGAGGCAGCCAAGGGGCAGGCGAAGGCCGAAGGCGATCGCATCGTAGCCGCTGCAAAATCGGATATCGACCAGGAAGTGTTTCGCGCCAAGGAGACGCTGCGCGCCCAGGTGGCCGCGCTTGCTGTCCAGGGTGCGGAAAAGATTTTGCGCCGTGAGATCGACGCCAAGGTGCATGCCGACTTGTTGAATGCCGTAGCAGCAGAGCTGTAAGGCACGCCATGGCGGAAATCACTACGATCGCCCGGCCTTACGCGCAAGCCGCGTTCGCTCTCGCCAAAGATACTAAGCAGCTGCTCGAGTGGTCTGAAATGCTGCGCTTCCTGGCGGATGTGTACGCTGACGCGGAAGTGCAAACGGCACTGGCGAATCCAAAGTTTACCAAAGACGATGCGGAGCGACTGCTCCTCGCGATCGCTGGCGAGAAGCTGAATAACGCAGCACGCAATCTACTGATCCTGCTCGTGCGTAACGATCGTCTGCCTGCACTTCCCGAGATCGCGTCCCTTTATGAGCGGCTCAAGAAGCAGTACGAAGACGTCCTGGAAGCGTCTATTGAATCGGCGTATCCGCTCAACGAGGCGCAGCTCGGCACAATCGTAGCAAAGTTGGAAAGGCGCACGGGCCGTAAAATAGTTCCCAGTGTGTCTGTCATGCCGGCCTTAATCGGCGGCGTGAGGATCCAGATGGGCGATGATGTCTGGGACGGGTCGGTACGTGCCCAGCTCGATGGAATGACCGCGACCCTGGTCGGTTGATAGAGGCTACAGAACAAGCTGTCCAATAGGAGCGAACCATGCAGCTCAATCCGTCCGAGATCAGTGAGCTGATCAGGACCAAAATCCAAAACCTGGCCGTCTCTCCGGAGATGCGCACGCAGGGCATCGTCGTCTCAGTGACGGACGGCATTTGCCGCATTCATGGCCTGGCGGACGTGATGCAGGGCGAGATGCTGGAGTTCCCGCAGAATACGTTCGGCCTTGCGCTGAACCTCGAGCGCGATTCGGTTGGTGCGGTGGTGCTGGGTGACTACGAGCACATCACCGAAGGCGACACGGTGAAGACCACCGGCCGCATTCTCGAAGTTCCAATTGGCCCCGAGCTGCTCGGCCGCGTGGTCAATGCCCTGGGGCAGCCCATCGACGGTAAAGGCCCGATCAACGCCAAAGCGACCGATGTGATCGAGAAAGTCGCGCCCGGGGTGATCTGGCGTAAATCGGTGTCGCAGCCGGTGCAAACTGGCCTGAAGGCAATCGATTCGATGGTACCCATCGGCCGTGGACAGCGCGAGCTGATCATCGGTGATCGGCAAACCGGCAAGACCGCAGTGGCTGTCGACACGATCATCAATCAGAAGGGCAAAGATCTGTTCTGCGTGTACGTCGCCATCGGCCAGAAGGCCTCCACGATAGTGAACGTGGTGCGCAAGCTCGAAGAGTACGGGGCCATGGCGTACACCATCGTAGTAGCCGCCACCGCATCGGAGTCTGCAGCACTGCAGTACATCGCTCCTTATTCCGGATGCACGATGGGTGAATACTTCCGCGACCGCGGTCAGGATGCCCTGATCATCTATGACGACCTGACCAAGCAGGCGTGGGCTTACCGTCAGATCTCCCTGCTGTTGCGTCGGCCGCCCGGTCGCGAAGCGTACCCGGGCGATGTGTTCTACCTGCACTCTCGGCTGCTGGAGCGAGGAGCACGCGTCAACGAGGAGTATGTCGAACGGTTTACCAAAGGCGCCGTCAAAGGCAAGACCGGCTCGCTTACCGCAATTCCCATCATCGAGACGCAGGCGGGCGACGTAACAGCGTTCGTTCCCACCAATGTCATCTCTATCACGGACGGCCAGATCTTCCTGGAGACCGATTTGTTCAACGCCGGTATCCGGCCTGCGATCAACGCCGGCATCTCCGTGTCACGCGTGGGTGGGGCGGCTCAGACGAAAATCATGAAACGACGCGATACCGGTGGCGGCGTGCGCCTGTCCCTTGCCCAATATCGCGAGCTGGCTGCGTTCGCGCAGTTCGCATCAGACCTCGACGAGGCCACACGCAAGCAGCTGGACCGCGGCCGCATGGTTACCGAGTTGATGAAGCAGCCTCAGTACCAGCCGCTTGCGGTGTGGGAGATGGCGCTCACCCTGTTCGCCGTCAACAACGGCTTCTTCGACGACATAGACGTCAAGAAAGCCCTGGCAGCGGAGCGCTCGATGCGCGACTACGTCAAGACCGGCTTCGCCGATCTCGTCAACCGCATGGAGGAAAAGAAGGACCTGTCCGCGGACGACGAGAAGCTGCTGAAGTCGGCTATCGAGGAGTGGAAAAAGAAGGGCTCTTACTAGCCGCACGCTGATACACGGGAATCGCCATGCCGGGAACCAAAGAAATCCGCGTCAAGATCCGCAGCGTGCAGAGCACGCGCAAGATCACCAAGGCCATGCAAATGGTGGCCGCATCAAAGATGCGAAAAGCACAGGAGCGCATGCGTGCGGCGCGGCCCTACGCCGAAAAGATCCGTAATGTTGCGGCTCACATCAGCCACGCGAACCCCGAGTATCGGCATCCTTTCTTGCTGGAACGCGATACGGTGAAGCGCATCGGTATTATCGTGATCACCACCGACAAGGGACTGTGCGGCGGGCTCAACACCAACGTGCTGCGGCTCGTCCTGAACAAGTACAAGGAGTGGCAGGCTCAGGGCGAGGAAGTCGACGCGTGCTGCATCGGCGCCCGGGGCCTTGGCTTTCTCCAGCGAATTGGCGCCAATGTGATATCGAATGTGACTGGGATCGGCGATCGTCCCAATCTCGAGCGGCTGGTCGGGGCTGTCAAACTGATGCTCGACGGGTACGCGGAGGACCGCTTCGATCGCCTGCTGATGTTCAGTACGCGCTTCATCAACACGATGAAGCAGGAGCCGTCGGTGGAACAGGTGCTGCCGTTGACCGGTGAGAGGCTCGGCGCACCAGAAGGCGCGTGGGACTACATCTACGAGCCTGAAGCCAGGGCGGTGCTCGACCAAGTGCTGACGCGTTACATCGAAGCGCTTATCTTCCAGGCCGTCGCGGAGAACATGGCCTCTGAACAATCGGCACGGATGGTGGCGATGAAAGCCGCTTCGGACAATGCTGCGACATTGATCGATGAGCTCACGCTGATTTACAACAAGAACCGGCAGGCGGGGATTACCAGAGAGATCTCCGAGATCGTCAGCGGCGCAGCCGCTGTCTGATTTTCATTCTCGATTTTGTTTAGGACCTGAATCATGGATCAAGGAACGATAGTCCAGTGCATCGGTGCGGTGGTCGACATCGAATTTCCGCGCGAGAGCATGCCGAAAGTGTATGACGCACTCGTTCTGGAGGATTCGACCCTGGCGAGCTTCGCCGAGAAGGGGCTGACCTTTGAAGTCGAGCAGCAGCTCGGCGACGGCGTAGTGCGCTGCATATCGCTCGGTTCCTCAGACGGACTGCGGCGCGGAATGAAGGTGCGCAGCACCGGAGCACCGATCTCCGTGCCGGTCGGGCCTGGCACGCTGGGCCGCATCATGGACGTACTGGGCCGGCCCATCGACGAGGCCGGACCGATCGAGGCCAAAGAGAGGCGCAGCATTCACCAAAACGCTCCCAAGTTCGACGAGCTCAGCCCGTCGGTCGAGCTGCTCGAGACCGGCATCAAGGTAATGGATCTGATCTGTCCGTTCGCAAAGGGCGGGAAGATCGGTTTGTTCGGCGGCGCTGGCGTAGGCAAGACCGTGAATATGCTGGAACTGATCAACAACATCGCCACACAGCACTCGGGCCTGTCGGTGTTCACGGGCGTGGGCGAGCGCACGCGCGAGGGCAACGACTTCTACCACGAAATGGCCGAAGCGAAAGTCATCAGGCTGGACAATCTGCGCGAGTCGAAGGTGGCGATGGTGTACGGCCAGATGAACGAGCCGCCCGGCAACCGACTGCGCGTTGCGTTGACTGGTCTTACCATGGCCGAGGCCTTCCGCGACGAGGGACGAGACATTCTGTTGTTCATCGACAACATTTATCGATACACGCTGGCCGGCACGGAAGTATCCGCACTGCTGGGACGCATGCCCTCGGCTGTGGGTTATCAGCCGACTCTGGCTGAAGAGATGGGTAAGCTACAGGAACGCATTACGTCGACCAAGGCCGGCTCCATCACCTCTGTTCAGGCGGTCTACGTTCCCGCGGACGACTTGACCGATCCTTCGCCCGCTACCACCTTCGCTCACTTGGATGCAACCATCGTGCTGTCGCGTGACATCGCGTCGCTCGGTATCTATCCTGCGGTCGATCCGCTCGACTCCACGTCGCGCCAGGTCGATCCGCACGTGATCGGTGAGGACCACTACAACACGACGCGAGAGGTGCAGGCCATTCTGCAGCGCTATAAGGAACTGCGCGACATCATTGCGATCCTGGGCATGGACGAATTGGCACCGGAAGACAAGCTCTCCGTCGCACGCGCACGTAAGATCCAGCGTTTCCTGTCCCAGCCGTTCCACGTGGCAGAGGTGTTTTCCGGCTTGCCCGGAAAGTTCGTGCCGCTCAAGGAGACCATCAAGGGTCTCAAGATGATCCTGAACGGCGAGTGTGATCAGCTGCCCGAGCAGGCTTTTTACATGGTGGGCCCCATCGAAGAGGTGTTCGAGAAGGCGAAGCAGCTCCAGTAAGCGCAAGCAATCGATCATTCTAGAAATTAAGGATCTGCTCTGATGGCACAGACGATACATGTCGATGTAGTGAGCGCCGAGGAACAGATATTCTCCGGCGAGGCGGAGTTCGTTGTTCTACCGGGCGAAGTAGGCGAGCTCGGAATCTACCCTCGGCACACACCATTGATCACGCGCATTCGTCCGGGGTCGGTGCGCATCAAAATTCCCAATACTGAGGAAGAGCAGTTGATCTTCGTGGCCGGCGGAATCCTTGAAGTCCAGCCCAACCTGGTGACCGTATTGGCCGATACTGCCATCCGCGGCCACGACCTGGACGAAGCCAAAGCGGTGGACGCCAGAAAGCGCGCCGAGGAAGCCCGCAGCAGTGCCAAGAGCAAGGAAGAAATCGCAGTGGTCGAGGGCGAGCTCGCCATGCTCGCGGCACAGCTTGCCGCGATTCGTCACCTGCGCAAGCGTTAGCATCTCGCGGCTGTTTCATCTCCGCTCGTGGGCACTGCGCCTGCGAGCTCCTGCACTGCACCCCGCATCGCCGTCGTTTGTGGCGAGAACTTTCCGCGCTTGTGGGGCAAAATGTAGCCGACGGCGCCCATCCTGGTGCGTTATTGGACCGAGCCCCCTATAGCCCCATGTCGATCAATCCCGTTGAGCTCAGCAAAGAACTGGTGCGGATGAATACCATCAACCCGCCAGGACGTGAGGAACCTTGCGCTCGGCACCTGGGGGGTTTGCTGGAAAGCGCCGGCTTTCGCGTTCGTTACCACGCTTATGGCGATGGTCGGGTCAGTCTCGTCGCGAGCATCGGCGGAGAATTCACCAAGCCGCCGCTCTGTCTCACCGGTCACATCGATACTGTTCCGCTGGGTGCGGCACCTTGGTCTGTGGATCCCTTCGCCGCTGAGACGGGTGACGGCAAGCTATATGGGCGTGGCACCAGCGATATGAAATGCGGCGTCGCTGCGCTGACTGTAGCGGCGCTCAATAGCGCGAAATACCTGCCATCGACACCGGGTCTCACGCTGGTAATCACCGCTGGCGAGGAGACTGGCTGCGAGGGAGCCTTCCATCTCTACAGAGACGGTGTACTCGATCGCGCGGGAGCGGTCGTCGTCGCTGAGCCGACGTCGAACTATCCCTTCGTTGGCCACAAGGGAGCGCTTTGGCTCAAGGCGACGGCCCGCGGGGTCACCGCCCATGGCTCCATGCCGGAGAAAGGCGTCAATGCAATCTACAAAGCTGCACGTGCGGTGACCAAGCTCGAAGCATTTCGGTTCGATGGCCCTGTTCACGCTCTGATGGGCCAGGCTACCCTCAACGTCGGCACCATTCGCGGTGGGCTCAACATCAATTCGGTGCCGGATGCGGCCGAGGTCGCCATCGACATCCGCACCGTGCCGACGGTCGATCATGCCAGGCTGATCCAGACTCTGGCGACACAGCTCGGGGCTGATGTCGAGCTGGAGTCCTTGATGGATCTTGAAGCGGTGTACACAGACGCCGGCCATGCCTGGATGCAGGAGGTCTTCGAGATCATGCGTCCTTTGCTAGGTGAGCAGCCTAAGCCACGCGTCGCGACCTATTTCACCGATGCGGCGGCACTCAACCTTGCCTACGGCAATCCACCCACGGTCATTCTCGGGCCCGGCGAGCCGCAAATGGCGCATCAGACCGACGAGTACTGCACCGTGCAGCGGATCGATGTTGCTGTCGATGCGTACGAGCAGATCATCCGCCGCTGGTGTTCAGCGTAAACGCCTCACACCATGACCTACAGCAACGCGTCGCTCGACGTCAGAATCGAGGCCCTGCTCGACGCCGGGACCCGCAGCGAATTCGGGCCGTCGCATGCCTTGAGTTCAGCGCGTGCCGCGCGAGGCTGCATCGCTGGCCGGCCGGTTTGGATCGCGGGCACCGATGCAAGTCGCTCGCGCGGAGCTATCGGTGTCGCAGAGGCCAGCTTGTTGTGCGATGTGTTTGTGGCAGCGCGCGCAGAAGCTGCGCCGCTTTGCCTCCTCGTCGACTCCGGGGGCGCGAAGGTCGACGAAGGTCTGGCTGCGCTCGGCGCCTTTCGGCGCTTGTTTCGCGAAGCACTGCTGACACGGCTGGCCGGTGTGCCGATGTTCGCTTTGCTCGGACGCTCCTGCTTCGGCGGTGCCAGCATGCTGGCGACGCTGTGCAATGCGCGCGTCTATTCCGAGCGCACGCTAATGGGTGCATCGGGCCCGGCTGTCATTCAAGCGCTGGCCGGGCGCGATCAGCTGGATGCCGGCGATGCGACTGCCGTGCGGGCGCTTATGGGCGGTGAGGCGAGAGTCGCACTGGGTGGTGATGAAATCTTGTGCGCAGACGAGCTGCAAGCTTTTCGCGATCATGCGCAGCAGCTCATGAGCGTGACCACGCACCACCAAGTCAACATCCGTGCACAGCATGAGCGTCTGGCACAACGCCTGGGCGCCGAAGGCGCAACCCCACGATCCGACGAAGCCATCGGTCGTATGCGACAACTCGCACCATCAGGTTATCGATGCACCGCACGCGGCGATGTAGTGCGCGCGGTGGCGGCGGATCCTCGCGGAGGGCCGGCGTTCATCGGCGTGCTGAGCGGTGCGTCGATTGGTGCTGCAACGAGCTGGATGTTGGCCGATGAGTTGATCGATCTCCATGTCGCGCGTCCCGGGACCCCGGTGATTCTTCTGCTCGATGCCACGGGCCAGGCCGCCACACGCCGCGACGAGCAACTCCTGTTGTCGGCGTACATCACGCACTTCGCCTTGACTGCGGCGTGGGTGGCGGCCCGCAATCACCGTATTCTCCTGTGGATTCCCGGCCAGGCCGCGGGCGCGGTCTACGTGGCCTTCGCAGCGCCGGCCGAATCGGTCTCTGCGCTGCCGTCGGCGCAACTGCGCATTCTCCCGCACGCGGCGGCGGCGCAGATTGTCCGTAACGCGCCGATGCAAAGCACTGATGCCGATACTTGGATTCGCACCGGGGTGGTCGACGCTCTTCTCGATAGTCGTCTGGGATCGTACGCCGGTGCTTCCGAATCCAGATGACGCAGAACGCCAACTTACATGGTGAGCTCTACGCCAGCTTCCAGCGCAACGCGGGCCGCGTTGCCATTGAAACCACGGCAGGCGAGCGCTATACCTATGCCGATGTAGAGCGTGAGATCGCCCGTTATGCGGGGTTTCTTTGTGCTCAACGCTTGCAGCGAGGCGACCGCGTTGCTGTGCAAGTGGAAAAGTCGCCGCAGTCGCTGTTCTTGTACTTGGGATGCCTGCGCGCGGGTTTTGTCTATCTGCCGCTCAATAGCGCCTATCGTCCCGCTGAGTTGTCCTATTTCCTCGGTGACGCCGAGCCCGCTGTAATGGTGTCCAGCCCCGCTTTGTACTCTGAGGTCGCGGCGCTGACCGAGCGGCAGCGGCTACCTGCCAAAGTATTCACTCTCGACACTAATGGTACCGGCTCGCTCAGTGCCGGGCTTGCGAGCGCATCGCCGCACACAGACGTCGCTGTGGCCCAGCCGGACGATCTTGCGGTGATCATTTATACCTCCGGGACGACAGGGCGCTCCAAGGGCGCGATGCTGACGCATCGCAATCTCACCTCTAACGCTACGACATTGGTGCGGTATTGGGGCTTCAGTGCAGATGACATCCTGCTGCACGCTTTGCCGATCTTTCACGTGCACGGGCTGTTCGTCGCCAACCACTGTGCACTGCTCTCCGGTGCGAAGATGCTTTGGCATGCTCGTTTCGACCCTCGCGCAGTGATCGCCGATCTCGAGCGTGCGACGGTGATGATGGGTGTGCCGACCTATTACACCCGGCTGCTGGCAGAGGAGACCTTCAATCGGGCGGGCTGCGCCGGTGTGAGATTGTTCATCTCCGGATCGGCGCCGCTGCTGGCCGATACGTTTCGCAGCTTCGAAGCGCGCACGGGACACTCGATTCTCGAGCGCTACGGGATGTCGGAGACCGGAATGATCGCTGCCAACCCGCTGCACGGAGAACGGCGTCCGGGCACCGTGGGCTTTCCCTTACCAGGCATTGCAGTACGCGTGACCGATAGCGCGGACCGCAGCGTTGCAGCGGGCGAGACCGGTGGGATTCAGGTCCGTGGCGAGAACGTCTTCAGCGGATACTGGCGCAATCCGGAAAAGACCCGCGAAGAATTCTCCGCCGATGGCTGGTTTCGCACCGGCGACGTAGGAGTATTCGATGCGGATGGCTATCTGTCGATCGTCGGGCGGGCGAAGGATTTGATCATTACCGGCGGCTACAACGTCTATCCGAAGGAGATCGAGCTGGCGATCGACGGGCTAACCGGTATTCTCGAGTCAGCGGTCGTCGGTATTCCGCATCCGGACTATGGCGAGGCGGTGACCGCCGCGGTGGTGCTGCGCTCCGAAGTGATGGCCCTGAGCGAAAGCGACGTCATCGCACAACTCAAAGCGCAGCTCGCCGGTTATAAGGTTCCCAAGCGCGTGTACTTCGTCGACGCCCTGCCGCGCAACGCGATGGGTAAGGTACAAAAAAACCTCCTCCGCGATCAGCTAGCGCAGCGGTAAGCCCGCGCCGGCGCTGCGCTGAACCTTCAGGCATGTGCATGCCCGGAGATCAGGAATACCACCCCGGTTACCGCCATGCTGAACAGAACACCCGTGACCACCCCGATCATGACGACGTGGAGGAAATCCTGGACTACTCTATAGCGCGCGCGATTCATCTTCATCTCCATTTGGTTGATTGACGCCGATCCGGTGTCGATGTCATTGGAACGCGCGCGGGTGGCATGATGGGGAACGAATCGAGCAAAAGCGCTGAGCAATTCGGGCGGAATCCTGGCAACGCCTGGCGCCGGAATTGCTCCGATGCGAAAAGGGTAAGCCGAGAGGAGGTCGGGCATGGGCCGAAAAATCGCTGTGGTCGAAGATGAGCCCGCGATCCGCGAAAACTACGCGGACGTGCTGCGCAAGCATGGCTACGAGGTCGCTACCTTTGCGAGCCGGCCGGCTGCCATGCAGGCGTTCCGGACGCAGTTACCGAGCCTCGCCATTATCGATGTTGGACTCGGGGACGAGATGGAAGGCGGTTTTACATTGTGCCGAGACTTGCGCGCTTTGTCCGCCACCTTGCCAATCATCTTCCTCACTGCGCGCGACAGCGATTTCGACGTCGTGTCGGGGCTGCGGCTCGGAGCCGATGACTACTTGACGAAGGACGTCAGCCTGCCGCACCTGCTGGCGCGCATTGCAGCGTTGTTCCGCCGCAGCGACCTTGCGGCCGCGCCCACCTCTCAGGAGGAAATGGTAGAGCGCGGTTCCCTGCGACTGGACTTGAAGCGGTTCAGCGTCACCTGGAACGGCCGCCTGGTCGATCTGACTTTGACCGAGTTCTGGATGATGCATAGCCTCGCGCGGTACCCAGGGCACGTGAAAGACCGCGATCAGCTCATGCGCGATGCGAACCTGGTGGTCGACGACAGCACTATCACCTCCCACATGAAGCGCATTCGCAAGAAGTTCCTTGCGGTGGATCCGTCCTTCGATGCGATCGACACGGTGTACGGAATGGGCTATCGCTGGAGCGCGAGCGGTTGAATCTTCGCGTCCCTGCTCCCGGATTGCGCACGCAGGTCCTGCTGCTCGCACTCATTCTTCTGGCTGTGCCATGGGTCGGATACCGCTACGTACTGGAGATGGAGCGTTTCCTGCGCGAAGGTCAGGAGGGAGCGCTCAGCGCCACCGCGCGCGGGGTGGCGACCGCATTGCACGACCGACCGGCGTTGTTCGCGGCGAGCGGCAGCGTGCCGCTGGGCGCCACCGAGTCCGGGTTGTACGTGCGCGCTTTGTCCGGGCCAATTGTGTTGGATGGATTCGATGCAGACTGGCCCGCGCCGGGCGATGCGGCCGATACCCCGACCTACGCCGGCGCGACGGTGTCGCTGGTGCCGCGCCTGGGCAAACGAGACCGGTTTCTCTACGTATTGGCTAAGGTATCGGACGAGCATGTGATCTACCGAGCGAATGCCAAGGCGCGTCCCGACAGCGCCGACCGCATCGAGCTGGCGGTGGTGGATCCACACGGTAATTTTCATCGCTATGTCATCGCGCCGGTCGCCGCGGGAGCGTCGCAAGCCGTGCGCGTTACCGGCGAGGGCGCATCCTGGGACGACCCCGTAAACGAGCCGCGAGTAGAAGCTTTCTGGCGCGAGACACGCCAGGGCTATGTGGTGGAACTGCGCATGCCGCTGACAATGATTGGCCCGCGTCTCGGCCTGCTGGCGGCCAGCGTCGATGACAGCGAGCGGCGTGAAACCACTTCCATGGCGGGACCCACCGGAACTGAGCACGCTGGCGTGCTCGCGTCCGTGCTCATTCCCGAATCCGAGATCGATCTGGCCTTGCAGGAGCTCGGCCGCACGACCACGCGTATCTGGGTTGTGGATCGCGAACATCGCGTGCTGGCACAGAGCGGAACTCTGAAGCCCGCCGCGGACGCGCCGCCTGCCAATCAGCTCGAGACATCGGTGTGGTCCAGGGCATGGACCGCGCTGGAACAGGCCACGCTGCGCCGGATTTACGCCCAGGTGTTCCGCCGGCCCAGCAACGACTTCGATGAAGGCACACAGGATCCATCGGCCTTGATCGGGGCTCAAGTCGATGAGGCGCTCAGCGGCTCGAGCACCACTCGCTGGCGCGCCACGGCGGACCAACGCGCGGTGGTCTTGTCAGCCGCCCATCCGATCCGGGCGGCGAACGCGGTAGCGGGCGCGGTCGTGGTGGAGGAAACCACCAACTCAATTCTATCTGTGCGCACGCGCGCCTTAGAGACGCTGTTCAGCACAGCGCTGGTGGTGCTTACTCTGGGCACACTCACCTTATTCGTGTTTGCCACGCGATTGTCGACTCGCATCCGCCGCCTGCGCGACGATGCAGAGGAAGCGGTCGACGCGCAAGGCAGAGTGCGCGGTGGGATCGCTGCTTCGCGCGCTCGTGACGAGATCGGTGATCTGTCGCGCAGCCTGTCTACAATGGTCAAGCGCCTTGGCGAGTACAACGATTATCTAGAGAGTATGGGCGGGCGCCTGGCGCACGAGATTCGTACGCCGATTGCAGTGGTCCGTTCGTCACTCGATAACCTCGCCTTGCAGACGGTGCCGGACGACGCCAAGCGCTACATGGACCGGGCTCGGGAAGGTTTAGCGCGCCTGTCGCGTGTCGTTGCGAGCATGACGGAAGCCACGCGCCTCGAGCAAACGCTGCAGCAGGCCGAGCCGGAGAAGTTCGATCTCACCGCTGTGGTATCAGGTTGCGTCAGCGGCTATCGCATGGCTTATGGGCACAATACATTCGAGCTCATGGTTCCGAGCGAACCGGTACTGATCAGCGGCGCGCCCGAGCTGATCGCGCAAATGCTCGACAAATTGGTGGCCAATGCTGTCGACTTTGCGCGTGCTGGAACCTCCATCGTCGTTCAGCTGGAGTTGGACCGAACCCGCGCGTTGTTGAGCCTGAGCAACGAGGGTCCAGCGTTGCCTGAAAATATGCAGGGTCGCCTGTTCGACTCCATGGTGTCGATCCGGCCAGCGACGGCGGGGGCTGACCCGCACCTGGGCATGGGACTTTACATCGTGCGCATGATCGCCCAGTTTCATGGCGGGTTGGCGCGCGCTGAGAACCGAGCGAGTGGAACTGGCGTGGTGATGACGATAGAGCTCCCGGTTATCCTTGCGCACTGATCGCCGCGCCGTATCAGAACAAGGCGATGACCATTTTCACGGCGAGCACCGACAGCACGATGGCAAAGATTTTCTTGAGCCGCGCGACCGGAATAGTGTGGGCCACACGTGCGCCGAACGGCACGGTGACGAAGGTGCCGAGCACCAGGCCGGAAAGAGCAGGTATGTAAACATACCCGATGCTATAGGCAGGCAGGTGTGCCTTGGCCAGGCCGGTGATGACATAGCCTGCCGCGCCTGCGAGGGAGATCGGCAGTCCCACGGCGGCAGATGTGCCGATGCAGTTACGCATCGGGATATTGCACATGGCTAGCAACGGCACGATCAGGATGCCGCCGGCTACCCCGACCAGGCTGCACAACAGGCCGACGCTTAACGCGGCTATCCACATCCCGACCGGCCCGGGTAACTGGCGGGTCGGCTTGGGCTTGCGATCGAGCAGCATCTGCACCGACGAGAACAGGACGAACAGGGTGAAGACTATCGCCAGGTAGCGCGATGAAAGATGCTCGGCGAGGACGGTGCCGAGCAGGGTGCCGACGATGATGCCGGGGGTCGTGACGCGAACGATATCCCAACGGACCGCCTGGTGAGCGTGATGCGCGCGCACGCTGGACAGGTTGGTGAACGCGATACTGGCCAGAGAAGTCCCAAGCGCCAGGTGCAACACGCGCTCAGACGGGAGGTGCTGGGCGTTGAACAGAAAAACGAGCAGCGGCACAATGACCACACCCCCGCCGATACCGAGCATACCGGCGAGAAATCCAGTCAGCAGCCCCATCGCCAGATATGCGAGCCACCAGACCTCCGGCCCCCATGCTTCCACGCTCAGTCGGTCGGCTGAGGGCGGTCGAGCAAACGGAGAATGAATCTCCATTCCTCGGGCTGCACCGGCGTGATCGACAGCCGATTGGCCTTCTGCAGCACGCGCATACCGCTCAGCTCGGGATAGCGCCGCATCTCTTTGATGCCCAGAAATCGGGTTTTGCGGACCAGCTTGACGTCCACGTTGAGCCACCGTGGATTATCCCGCGTTGCTTCCTTGTCGAAGTATTCGCTTGCCGGATCGAACTGGGTCGCATCGGGATAGGCCAGCTTGCTGACGGTGACGATTCCCACGATGCCCGGCTCTGCACACCCGGAGTGATAGAAGAATGCCTCGTCACCCAGATGCATGTCGTCGCGCATGAAGTTGCGTGCCTGATAATTGCGCACACCCCACCATGCGGTTGTTTGCCGGCGGGATCGGGCCAGATGGTCGATGCCGAATACGTCCGGCTCCGACTTCATCAACCAATAGCGCTTTGGCGTCATCGGACTGGGCTAACGCGCTACACCATGCACGCCGTCGACGGGACCGGCTCCCTTTAAAGACGAAGAGCGGCGTAGCCGCTCTTGCGAATAAGGGCCCCCCGCAAATGCCGTTCAGGCCGACATCTTGAACCGGAGGTTCAAGGGTGGTCGCTTTCCGAGCGCATCAGGCGCTTCCGTTTCGGACGCGCACAACAGCACTACTTTAGGCCGCAACCGGATCTACCACATTGGTTCACAGAAATTACAGCCTGAACAAACACCGCAGGGGGCAACGCTTGAAGACTGTGCCGGCGAACGCTTTAACCACATCCGCCGGATTTCAACGGTTGCTGGAGCGCTAGAACAAGTGCTCCTGAGCGGACATGGCCTGGTCGATCGCATCTGCCATGGTTTTCATTCTACGCCGAAACGCTTCGCTGTCAAAACCGCTTGCCTGGCGGGCGCTCAGCAATTCGTGCACGATATTGAGCGCAGCCATGATGGCCACGCGCTCCACGCTCAACACCTTGCTGCTGGCTTTGATCTCGCGCATCTTCGCGTCGAGATACTCTACTGCCTGGAGCAGATCCGCCTTCTCGTCTTCCTTGCAGGCAATCTTGAGCGTGCGATCCAGGACGGTGACCTCGATCGCCCGCCCATCCTTCATTCCTCGTCCTCGGGCAGCCTGGTCAGCAACGTCTCCAGGCGTGTCCGTGCCGCCGCGATCTTTTCGCTCAATTGCTTGTTTGCGCTCTGCGCTGCGGCCAGTTCCTGCCGTAACTCTTGGTTGTCTGTGCGTAGACGATGACATAGCTTCACAAGCTGGCTGATTTTTTCGTCAAGGATGTCGAGCTCCGCTTCCACCGGCACACTATAGTGAAGAAAATCTTGATACGTCAACTGCTAACGGTTTTTTTTGAATGTTCTTTGGCATGTGCCTTGCTCGCTTGTAGACTCCTCATCGCCTAAGCACGCGCCATGCGCTACGCACGAACGCCATTTGGAGCTGAACGTCGTTTCATCGGCTCAGAAGCGCATATCTTGAGCTCCGACCAAACGCGTCAGGACCGCCGAAAGCACTCTGAACTTCCAGCCCGCATGGCTCAATGTCGTTCCAAGAGAACAAGATGCGTCGCCAGGCCAGGCGATCAGCCATGTCCCGGGTCAGTTGGCGCCCGCGGCTATGGCTTGAATTTCCGCCAATGAGTGCTAAGGTGCCGCCATGACCGGTCCTCAACTGTATATCCGGCTGCTCGGTTACGTGCGGCCGTACTGGAAGATTTTTGCCGCATCCGTCGTCGGTATGCTGATCGCCGCCAGCACCGAAGTAGCGATGCCGGCAGCGGCCAAACCGTTTCTGGACGGGACCTTTATTGCGAAGGATCCCGTGCTGATGCGTTGGGTACCTGTGTTGCTGGTACTTCTGTTCGTGGTCCGCGGGCTGGGATCGTTTCTGGGCCAGTACACCAGCAGCTGGGTCGCTATGCGGGTGATCATGAATTTGCGACAGCAGATGTTCAACAAGCTGATCGCATTGCCGCTCGGCTACTTTGCCGACAACTTGAGCGGCAAACTGATTTCCAAGTTCACGTTCGATGTGACTCAGATCGCGATCGCCGTTACCTATGTGGTCACCGTATTGATCCGCGATTCGCTCACCGTCATCGCACTGCTGGCTTATCTGCTGTGGCTCAACTGGTCGCTCACACTCATCACGTTTGTGGTGATTCCGCCCATTGCGTTGGTGGTACGCGCTTTCAATCGTCGCTTGCGCGGGCTCACGCGCCAGACCCAGCAGGCCATGGGTAATATCAATCACGTGCTGCAGGAGAGTCTCGAAAACCAGAAAGTGGTAAAGATCTTCGGCGGCCAGAGCTACGAGATGACCCGGTTCGGACAGGCGGTGAATCGAGTCCGGCGGCTGGTCCTCAAGGAGCAAATCGCCGCCGCGGCGAATGTGCCCGTGGTGCAGTTGCTCGCTGCAATCGCGGTCGCCGTCGTGATCTACCAGGTGACCGCGGAAGTGCGTGCGGATCGCACGACCGTGGGCAGCTTCGTATCGTTCATTACGGGCATGCTGCTCGTCACGCCGCCAGTGAAGCGTTTGACCAGCGTAACTGAACATTTGCAGCGCGGCCTGGCTGCCGCTGAAAGCGTGTTCGCGCTGGTCGACGAAAAAGCGGAAGACGACCTCGGCCGCGTCGAGTTGCAGCGCGCCCGCGGTGATATTCGCATGATCGGTCTCACGTATACCTATCCCGGCGCCGAGCGGCCTGCGCTGAGAGATATCACCTTGGAGATCGCGGCTGGCGAGACGGTAGCTCTGGTCGGCCAGTCAGGCAGCGGCAAGACTACGCTCGCAAATCTGGTACCGCGCTTCTACCATCCTACTGCGGGTCGCATTCTGGTCGATGGTCACGATATCGAAAACATACGACTGCAAAGCTTGCGCGCCAACGTCGGGCTGGTGAGCCAGGACGTCACCCTGTTCAATGACACGGTGGCGGCGAATATCGCGTATGGCGGCAAGGCCGGTGCGAGCGAGGAGGAGATCATCGCCGCGGCCAAGGGCGCGTACGCGTGGGAATTCATTCAAGCCCTGCCGGATGGACTCAATACGCTGGTTGGAGAAAACGGCGTCAAGCTGTCCGGAGGTCAGCGGCAACGGCTTGCGATTGCGCGCACGTTACTCAAGAACGCTCCGATCCTGGTTCTGGACGAAGCCACCTCGGCGCTGGATTCCGAGTCTGAGCGTTACGTTCAGGCCGGGCTGGAAGCGCTGATGCGCGGGCGGACCACCCTGGTCATTGCGCATCGCCTGTCTACGATCGAGAATGCCGATCGCATCGTCGTGCTCGAACAGGGACGCATCACCGAGATCGGTACGCATCGAGAGCTGCTGGAGAAAAACGGGACTTACGCACGCCTGCATCGTATCCAGTTTGCCCTGGGCGATATGGCGGTAAGTCCGGCGCATCAGGCTACGTAAACGCTGTCAGTGCGCTTGATCCCAGTTTGCGCCAACGCCGACGTCGACCACGAGCGGAACATCGAGCCGCGCCACACCGGTCATCAGCTGCGGCAGCTCCTGAATGATCAGCGGTAACTCTGCTTCGGACACCTCCAGCACCAGTTCGTCGTGCACCTGCATGACTAACGCGGAGCGCAGGTTGCGCTGGCTGAGCCACGCGTGCACGGCCACCATCGCCAGTTTGATCAGATCGGCGGCAGTCCCCTGCATGGGTGCGTTGATCGCTGCTCGCTCCGCAGCCTGGCGCCGCTGATTGTTCGATGCTTTGATGTCGATCATGTGCAGGCGCCGTCCGAATACCGTTTCGACATACCCCTTCTCACGTGCCGACTCGCGCGTGCGCTGCATGTAGTTCGCCACGCCGGGATAGCGTGCGAAGTAGCGGTCCATGTACTGCTGCGCCGCGCTGCGCTCGACCCCGAGCTGACTCGCCAGTCCGAACGCAGACATGCCGTACATCAATCCGAAGTTGATCACTTTCGCGTAGCGCCGCTGCTCGCTAGTGAGCTGCTCCGGGGGTACTCCGAACACTTCGGCTGCCGTGCGGCGGTGCACGTCCTCCCCCGCAGCAAAGGCAGCGAGCAGATTCGGATCCTGAGACAGATGCGCCATGATGCGCAGCTCGATCTGCGAGTAGTCGGCCGACACAATACGGTGCCCGGGTGGGGCGATGAATGCTTCGCGAATGCGGCGGCCCTCCGCATTGCGAATCGGGATGTTCTGCAGGTTGGGGTCGTTGCTGGACAAGCGTCCGGTTACGGCCACCGCCTGCCCATAGTTGGTGTGCACCCGACCCGTGCGCGAGTTCACCATGCGTGGCAACTTATCGGTGTACGTGCTCTTCAGTTTCGACAGAGCGCGAAACTCAAGGATCAGCTTGGGCAGCGGGTAGTTGAGAGCCAGCTCCTGCAGCACGTCCTCATCGGTGGACGGCTGGCCGCTTGGCGTTTTTTTCACCACCGGCAGCTTGTGCCGATCGAACAACACCTCCTGAATCTGGCGCGGGGAATTGACGTTGAATGGCACCCCAGCAAGCGCATGCGCCTGCTGTTCGATCTCGAATATCCGCTTACCAAGCTGCGCTCCGTGCGCTTCCAGCAAGGCGCTGTCGATCAGGACCCCGTGCCGTTCCATGGCGAACAGCACGCCCGCTACGGGCAGTTCGATCGTGCTATAGATGGCGCTCAGTCTGGCATCGTCCTCGATCTCAGGGTAGAAGGTGCTGTGGAGCTGCAGCGTAATATCGGCATCTTCGGCTGCATACTGCGTGGCGCGTTCCACTGCAACCTGATCGAAGCAGATCTGACCCACACCCTTTCCGCAGATCTCCTCGAAACTCAGCACCTTCAGACGCAGATGGCGCTGTGCCAGGCTGTCCAGGTCGTGCGGGCGGTGGCTGGCGAGCACGTAGGATTCCAGCAGGGTGTCATGGGCAATACCAGCCAGCGCGATGCCGTGATTGGCCAGCACGTGCATGTGAAACTTCGCGCCGTGCGCGAGCTTCGCCCGCTGTGGGTCCTCCAGCCAGGGCTTGAGCCGCGCGAGTGTTTCCTCCCGATCGAGCTGCTGTGGTGCCCCGGCGTAGCGATGTGCGAGCGGAATGTAGGCAGCCTTGCCTTTTTCGACAGCGAGCGAAATGCCGACCAGCTCGGCACTTTGCTGCTCGAAGCTAGTGGTTTCGGTTTCGATGCTCACCAGCGGTGCCGAATCGATCTTCGCAAGCCATCGAGCGAGCTCCTCAGGTTGCAGCAGCGTCTCATATTCGCGTGCTTGCGCTCTACGGGGAGCAACGTCGATGTCATCGCCCAGCTCGCGCCGCCAGGCCTGGAACTCGAAGCGATCGAACAGCCCTGCCAAGGTCGGCTTGTGGGCGGGTCGGTGATGCAGCTGTTCGACCTGCACATCGAGCGCTACATCGCATTTGACGGTAATCAGCCTGCGCGCCTGCGGCAGCCAGTCCTTCGCCTTGCGCAGGTTCTCGCCCACCACGCCCGTAATCTCATCGGCATGCGCCATGAGATTGTCGAGCGTCCCATATTGTGCGAGCAGCTTGGAGGCCGTCTTCGGACCGACCTTTTCCACGCCTGGAATATTGTCCACGCTGTCGCCGATCAGCGTGAGGTAGTCGATCATCTGGACGGGTTCAACACCGAACTTCGCCGAGACGCCGGCTTCGTCCAAGGTCTCGTTCGACATGGTATTGATGATCGTCACCTGCGGCCCGACCAGTTGCGCGAGGTCCTTGTCGCTGGAGGAAATCACGCAGCGCATACCCTGCCGCGTGGCCTGCAGCGCAAGTGTACCGATCACATCGTCGGCTTCCACCCCGCCCACTTCCAGCAACGGCCAGCCCATGGCGCGGATGCACTCGTGCAAAGGCGCGATCTGGCTGCCCAATTCATCGGGCATGGGCGCCCGGGTCGCCTTGTACTGCGCATACCAGTCGTCGCGGAAAGTCTTGCCTTTTGCGTCGAAAACGCAGGCGCTATAATCCGCCGGCACGTCCTTGTGCAGGCGGCGTAGCATGTTGAGCACGCCGTAGATGGCGCCGGTCGCCTCGCCTGCCTTCGTGCGAAGATCGGGTAATGCGTGAAAGGCGCGATACAGATACGACGAAGCATCGACCAGCAGCAGTGTTTTCATTCTGAGTAACTTCAAGGGCAGGCGCGACTTGCCCGGATGAGACCGCAGAGGGTTGGTCCGTGCGCTTTCAGAGCTGCCCGTCAGGGCAGCGCCCATCCTCAAGGCGCGTCAGCGCAGTTAAGCGAACATGAATCCTGCAGACAAAATTCCAAAGCCTTTGGCCTCCGAGCTGATCGAAAAGCCCTGGTCCGGGAGAGAGGCGTGGCGCGTGTTCGGGATTATCGCAGAATTCGCCGAAGCCACCGAACGTCTGAGCCCGATCCGCCCGGCCGTGAGCATCTTCGGCAGTGCGCGCGTGCTCGCCAGTCACCCCTATTACCATCTCGCCGAGGAGATCGCACGTCAGCTCTCCGATGCCGGGTTCACCGTGATTTCGGGCGGTGGACCGGGGCTCATGGAGGCTGCCAACAAAGGCGCATTTCACGGCCGCTCGCTTTCCGTTGGGCTCAACATCCAGCTGCCGAACGAGCAGCAGGCAAACCCATATCAGGATGTCAGCCAGACATTCAGGCATTTCTTCGCGCGCAAGGTGATGTTCGTCAAGTTCGCTTCTGCATATGTGGTCATGCCGGGCGGCTTCGGCACGCTCGACGAGCTGATGGAGGCGCTGACGCTGGTGCAGACGCGCAAGGTCCGCCGCATGCCTGTCATTCTGGTGCATAGCGCCTTCTGGCACGGGCTGACTGGATGGATCAGGACCACCCTGGTGGATGAAAAGATGATCGATCCCGAGGACGTCGATCTGATTCAAGTGATCGACGAGCCGGCCGAAGTAGTGAAAGCCATCTTCGATCACTACGAGAAGCGCGGCTTCGAGCCTTCACCGGCTGAGCGCGAGGCGCAGCTCAACCTGTGAGAGGCCAAAGCTTCCATGTCGGTATACACAAAGGTCGCATCCGAGCAATTGTCCGCGTGGCTCAAAAATTACTCCATCGGTGTGATGACCGACATGCGCGGCATCGTCTCGGGGATCGAAAATACCAACTACTTCGTCGCGACTACTCACGGAAAATTCGTCCTCACGCTGTTCGAGAAGCTCGAGCCCGCAGAGCTGCCGTTCTACTTGAACCTGATGGCGCACCTGTCGATGCACGGCATCCCGTGTCCGAAGCCGCTCGCCAACCTGCAAAACCAGCTGCTCGGCGAGCTCAATGGGAAGCCCGCGACCATCGTCACTTTCCTCGAGGG
>JBGQKF010000002.1:0-41527 GCA_041499435.1 Gammaproteobacteria bacterium | reverse complement strand
TGAAGGAAGTGAAGGAAGTGAGCCCCCTCTCCCCGACCCTCTCCCCCAGTAAAGGGGGAGAGAGAGCAAGCCTTGGAGTGCCATAGTTCCCTCCCCCTTTTTACTAAGGGGGAGGGTTAGGGAGGGGGTTCTCACCTCCTTCACCTCCTTCACTTCCTTCACGCTTTTCATTTCCCCCACCTTCCCTCCTGTCGCCTCACGCCTCTCGCCCAACTATTATGCCGTCCCCACGTCCGGCTGTGGCGCGAGGTGCGCTGGCTCCTTCCCGCGCAGGCGCGCGTACCACAGGCGCGCCCGATCGAGATAGAGATACACGACCGGGGTCGTGTACAGCGTCAGCAGCTGGCTCACGATCAAGCCACCAACAATGGCGATGCCGAGCGGCCGGCGCAGCTCCGAGCCCACACCCGTCCCGACCGCGAGCGGCAATGCGCCGAGCAAGGCCGCCATCGTGGTCATCATGATCGGGCGGAAGCGCAGCAGGCAGGCCGCGTAGATCGCATCGCGCGAGCTCATGCCATGCTCACGCTCGGCGACCAGCGCGAAATCGATCATCATGATCGCATTCTTCTTGACGATGCCGATCAGCAGAATGAGACCGATGATCGCGATCACCGTCAGCTCGACGCCAAACAGCATCAAAGCGAGCAGCGCGCCGACCCCCGCGGAAAACAGCGTCGACAGGATCGTGATCGGGTGCACCAGACTCTCATAGAGAATGCCCAGCACAATGTAGACCGTGATGAACGCCGCGAGAATCAGCAGCGGCTGACTGGAGAGCGAGGCTTGAAACGCCTCCGCCGTGCCTTTGAAGCTGCCGCGTACGCTGGCCGGCACGCCCATTCTCGCGATCGTGCTTTGGATCAGAGTGACCGCCTCCCCGAGCGAAACGCCAGGCATCAGGTTGAACGACAGCGTCACCGCCGGAAACTGACCCTGATGATTCACGGCCAGCGTGGATGCGCTCGGCGCGAAGCTCGCAAAGGCGCTCAACGGAACCTGCGTGCCGTTGCTCGAGCGCACATAGAGGGCGCGCAGCGTGCTCGGCTGCCGCCAGTAGCGCGGGTCCACCTCCATGACGGCGTGATACTGGTTGAGCTGGGTATAGATGGTCGACACCTGGCGCTGACCGAAGGCGTCGTACAGCGTGTTGTCGATCAGGGACTGCGTGATGCCCAGGCGCGAGGCGGTCGCACGATCGATCGCGAGCTGGGCCATCAGCCCGCGGTTCTGCTCGTCGCTGTTGAGATCGGCGAGCTGCGGCAGAGCGCGCAGCTCCTGCAGGATACGGCGCGACCAGTCGGACAGCTCTTTCAGATTTTCGCCTTCCAGGGTGAACTGGAACTGTGCGTTGCTGCGCCTACCGCCGATGCGTACATCCTGCACCGGCTGCAGATAAAGCGTTGCGCCGGGCACGTGCGACAGCTTGCCACGCAGCCGATTGATCACCTGAGTGGCGCTGACGCCGCGCTCATCCAATGGCTTCAATGAAATGAAAACGCGGCCGGTGTTGCGGGTGGTACCGCTGCCCGCGCCGCCGGAAAACCCGAGCACGCTCTCCACTGCGGGATCGGTCTGCACGATCGCCACCAGGCGATCCAGCTTCTCGCTCATCGCCTGGAACGAGATATCTTGCGAGCCTTCGATCGAGCCGGTGAGCCGGCCGGTATCCTGGTCGGGAAAGAAACCCTTGGGAATGATGATGAACAGGTACACGTTCAGCGCCACCGTGGCGAGCGTAACCAGAGCCATGACGAGTGAATGGCGAAGCGCCCACGCCAGGCTGGTCCGGTAGCGGGCAAGCAGCCAGTCGAAGGCCGCCTCGCTCGCTCGATAGAAGCGACCCGGCGCGCGCTCGCTGTGCGGGGCCAGAACGCGCGCGCACATCATCGGCGTCGTGGTGAGTGAAACCAGGAGCGAGATCAAAATAGCTACCGATAGCACCACGGCGAACTCGCGGAACAGCCGTCCGAGCATACCGCCCATCAGCAGAATCGGAATGAACACGGCAACCAGCGAGATGCTCATCGACATCACCGTGAAGCCGACTTCTCGCGCGCCTTGCAAGGCGGCCTCCATCCGTGGCATGCCCGCCTCGATGTGGCGCGACACGTTTTCCAGCACCACGATGGCATCGTCGACCACGAAGCCGGTGGCGATGGTGAGGGCCATCAAAGACAAGTTGTCGAGGCTGTATCCGCACACGTACATGACGCCGAACGTTCCGATCAGCGAAACCGGCACCGCCACGCTGGGAATCAAAGTGGCTCGCACCCGGCGCAGGAACACGAACACCACCAGAATCACGAGGCAGATCGAGATGCCGAGCGTGATTCCGACGTCATGCAGCGAAGCGCGGATGGTGGTGGTGCGGTCGAGCACTATCGAGAGGCTGATCGCACCGGGTATCGAAGCCTCGAGCTGAGGGAGCGCCGCACGCACGCGGTCCACGGTTTCGATGATGTTGGCCGCCGGCTGGCGGTAGATGATCACGAGCACGGCCGGCTTGCCGTTCGCGGTGCCGGCGTTGCGCAGATCTTCCACCGCATCGTTCACCTCGGCGACGTCGGTCAGTTGCACGGGAGCGCCGTTTCGGTATGCGACGATGAGCGGCCGATACTGCTCCGCGCTGTACAGCTGATCGCTCGCGAAGATATCCCAGGTCTTCTCCCCGTCGTAGAGGTGGCCCTTGGGACGGTTCGCGTTTGCGTTCGCGAGCATCGTGCGCACATCTTCGAGGCCGATGCCGTACTTGTTGAGCGCGCTCGGATTGAGCTCCACGCGCACCGCCGGCAGTGAGCTGCCGCCGACGAACACCTGGCCCACGCCCTGGATCTGCGAGAGCTTCTGCTGCAGGATGGTCGACGCAGCGTCGTACATCTTGCCCTTGGTCATCGTGTCCGAGGTCAACGCCAGGATCAGAATCGGCGCGTCCGCCGGATTGACCTTCCGGTAGTTCGGATTGGTGGGCAGATTGGCGGGGAGCTGGCTGCGCGCGGCATTGATCGCCGCCTGCACGTCGCGCGCCGCGCCATCGATGTTGCGGTTCAAGTCGAATTGCAGCGTGATCGAGCTCGAGCCCAGCGTGCTGGTCGAGGTCATTTCGGTCACGCCGGCGATGCGCCCGAGCTGACGCTCGAGCGGCGTCGCCACGGCCGTGGCCATCGTCTCCGGACTTGCGCCCGGCAGCGACCCGGTCACACTGATCGTCGGGAAATCGACCTGCGGCAGCGGCGCCACCGGCAGCAATCGAAACGCAAATACGCCGGAAAGAGCGAGCCCGAGCGTGAGCAGCGTGGTGGCTACCGGGCGATGGATGAACGGCTCGGAGAGGTTCACGGCTGCTCCGGCGCAAGCCTGTCACCACGGTCGGCTGCACGGTGTCCGGTGACGCGCCGCGCAAGCCGGTCGAACGCGAGATAGATCACCGGCGTGGTATAGAGCGTCAATAACTGACTCACGATCAGGCCGCCGACGATGCTGATGCCAAGCGGCCGTCGCAGCTCCGCACCGACGCCGGTGGCGAGCGCCAGGGGCAACGCACCGAGCAGCGCCGCCAGTGTCGTCATGAGAATGGGACGGAAGCGCAGCAGGCATGCCTGATAGATGGCGTCGAACGGACTCAAGCCCTGCTGGCGCTCGGCCTCCAGGGCAAAGTCGATCATCATGATCGCGTTCTTCAGCACGATGCCGATCAGCAGGATGATGCCGATCAGCGCAATCACCGAAAGATCCGTGCGCGTGATCATCAGCGCGAGCAGCGCACCCATTCCCGCCGAGGGCAGCGTCGACAGAATCGTCACCGGATGGATGTAGCTCTCGTACAGCACGCCGAGCACGATATACACGGCGACCACCGCCGCCAGAATCAACAGCAGCTGGTTCGACAGCGAGACGCGGAAGGCCTGCGCCGCGCCCTGGAAGCCAGCCTGCACGCTCGGCGGCAGATTGAGGTCCTGCTTTACCTGCTCGATCGCCTTCACCGCGTCGCCCAGCGATGCGCCGGGCGCGATGTTGAACGACAGCGTGACGGCTGGAAACTGCGCCTGATGGTTGATCGCCAGCGGCGTCGCCCGCTCGGTGACGGTGGTGAAAGCGCTGAACGGAACCTGCGCCCCGGGTTGCGGGCGCACGAATACGTTTTGCAGCGCGCTCGGGCCCTTCTGAAAATCCGGCTTGACCTCGAGAATGACGCGATACTGATTGAGCTGCGTGAACATGGTCGAGACCTGACGCTGCCCGAAGGCGTCGTACAGCGTGTCGTCGATCAACTGCGGCGTGATGCCGAGCCGCGATGCAGTGGTGCGATCGATGTCGAGCGCGGCCTGCAGGCCGTCGTTCTGCTGGTCGCTGGCCACGTCGCGCAGCACCGGCACCGTGCGTAGTCGATCCACCATGCGATTGGCGGCATCGGCAAGCTCCTTCGGATCGGGATCTTCCAGCGTGTACTGATATTGTGTCCGGCTCACGCGATCGTCGATCGACAGGTCCTGCACCGGCTGCATGTACAAGGTGATGCCGTCGACCTGCGCGAGCCTGGGCTGCAACCGCCGGATCACCTCGCTGGCGCTGGCATTGCGCTGCGCGAGCGGTTTCAGGTTGATCAACAAACGTCCGCTGTTGAGCGTGACATTGGTGCCGTCGACGCCGATGAACGAGGACAGGCTCTGCACGGCAGGGTCCTGCAGCACCGCCTGCGCGAGCGCCTGCTGGCGCTTGGCCATGCCCTCGAACGAGATGGTCTGCGGCGCCTCGGAAATGCCCAGGATGGCCACGGTATCCTGCACCGGGAAAAATCCCTTCGGGATGATGATGTAGAGCCCGGCTGTAAAGGCGAGCGTGAGGAGCGCCACGATCAGCGTCGCGCCCTGCCGTTCGAGCACCCAGCGCAGACTGCGCCCGTAACGATCGATCAAGCGCTCGATCGCCTCGCCGCTCACCCGGTAGAAGCGACTCTGCTCGCTCACCGGACGGCGCTTGAGCAGGCGCGCACACATGGTCGGCGTGAGGGTGAGGGAGACGGCCGCGGAGATCAGGATGGTCACGCTCAACGTGATGGCGAACTCGCGAAACAGCCGGCCCACCACATCGCCCATGAACAGCAGCGGAATCAGCACCGCGATGAGCGATGCGGTCAGCGAAAGAATCGTGAAGCCGATCTGCTTGGAGCCTTTCAGTGCCGCCTGCAGGGGTGGCTCGCCCTCCTCGACATAACGGGCGATGTTCTCGATCATGACGATCGCATCGTCGACCACGAAGCCGGTGGCGATGGTGAGCGCCATCAAAGACAGATTGTCGAGGCTGAACCCGAGAAGATACATCGCGCCCAGCGTGCCGATGAGCGACAGCGGCACCGCCACGCTTGGTATGGCGGTGGCGGCCAGATTGCGCAGGAACAAAAAGATCACCATCACCACCAGTGCGACCGACAGCATCAGCTCGAACTGCACGTCGTGTACCGACGCGCGGATGGTGTAGGTGCGGTCGGTCAGCAGCGCCACCTGCACGGTCGAGGGCAAGCTCGCCTGCAGCTGTGGCAGCAGCCGTTTCACGCGGTCGGCGACTTGAATGACGTTGGCACCCGGCTGGCGCTGAATGTTGAGAATCACCGCCGGAACCGTATTCATCCAGGCCGCCTGCTTCACGTTCTCTGCGTCGTCGATCACGTCCGCGATGTCCGACAGCCGCACCGGGGCACCGTTGCGGTAGGCCACGACCAGCGGCCGATACTCCTTGCTCGACAGCAGTTGATCATTGGCACCGATGGTGTAAGCGCGATGCTCGCCGTCGAACGTGCCTTTGGCCTGATTCACGTTGGCGGCGGCGATCGCAGCGCGGATATCTTCCAGGCCGATGTCATACGAAGCCAGCGCAGTCGGATTCGCCTGTACGCGCACGGCCGGACGCTGGCCGCCGCCGATGCTCACCAATCCCACACCGGGCAGCTGCGAGATCTTCTGGGCGAGCCGGGTATCGGCCAGGTCTTCGACTTGCGGCAGGGGCATGCTGGCCGACGTGAGCGCAAGCGTCAGCACCGGCGCATCAGCCGGATTGACCTTGCTGTACACCGGCGGATTGGGCAGGTCCTTAGGCAGGAAAGTAAAGGCGTTGTTGATCGAGGCCTGCACCTCCTGCTCGGCAACGTCGAGGCTCAGATCGAGGCTGAACTGCAACGTGATCAGCGACGAGCCGCCCGAGCTGGTCGAGGTCATCTGGTTCAGCCCCGGCATCTGACCGAACTGACGCTCGAGCGGCGCGGTGACCGAAGAGGACATCACGTCCGGGCTCGCCCCCGGATAGAAGGTCATTACCTGGATCGTGGGATAGTCGACCTGAGGCAGCGCCGACACCGCCAGCAGACGATAGGCGAGGACGCCGGTCAGCAGCAGCGCCACCATCACCAGCGCAGTGGCCACCGGCCGCAGGATGAACGGCCGCGACAGGTTCATGATTTGCTGCGCCGCTTCGGCGCTTCGGCGCTCTGCACTTCGACCTTGCTGCCCTCACGCAGCTTGTCGGCCCCGTCGACCACCAGCAGATCGCCCGGCGCGACACCCGACTCGACCGCCGCTTCGTCGCCTTGTGCCGGCCCAAGTTTCACCGGCCGCATGGCCACGGTCTGATCGGGCTTCACCACGTACACGAAGGCGCCCTGACTCCCGCGTTGTATCGCCACCGTCGGGATCACCGTTACGCTGCGCTTCACGTCGAGCAGCAGCCGCGCGTTGACGAACTGGTTGGGAAACAGCATGCGATCGTCGTTGGCGAATAGAGCCTTGAGACGCACCGTGCCGGTGGTGACGTCGATCTGGTTGTCGATGGTCAACAGCGAGCCGGTCGCGAGCTTGTTCTTCTGTTCGCGATCCCAGGCCTCCACGACGAGCTTTTCGCCATCGTGCAGCTTCTGCATCACCGCGCGGATGCTGTCTTCTGGAATGGTGAAGACCACGGTGATCGGCTGCAGCTGAGTGATCACCACCAGCCCGGTGGCATCGTTGGCGTGCACGACGTTGCCGACGTCCACCAGTCGCAGCCCGAGGCGCCCGCTGATCGGCGATGTCACGCGTGAATACGTGAGCTGCAGACGGGCATTCTCGATCTGCGCCTGGTCGACTTTGATGGCGGCCTCGTACTGGCTCACCAGCGCTTCCTGAGTATCGAGCTGCTGCTTCGGGATGGAGTCCTGCTGCACCAGCAGGCGATAGCGCTCCAGGTCCACCTGCGCGTTTCTGAGCAGGGCCTCGTCGCGCGCTCTCTGCCCGAGTGCCTGATCGAGCTGCACCTGGAATGGGCGCGGGTCTACTTGCGCCAGCACGTCGCCGGCGCGCACCAGATCCCCTTCACGGAACAGCACGTTCATGAGCTGTCCGTCCACCCGCGACTTCACGCTCACCGTGTTGAGCGCCGTCACTGTCCCCAGGCCATTCAAGAAAATGCCGATGTCACCGGTTTTGGCGGGTGCGACGGCGACCGGAATGCTTCGCGCCGCCGGATTGTTCTGCGCCTGCTTGGCCGAGCCCGACTGCGCGGCGCCATTCCTGGCCAGCAACACGTAAACGGCGCCGGCCACCAGGCACAGTGCCAGCGCACCGAGCGCCCATTTCCAGCCCGAGCGGCGAGACCGGTCGAACACACGGCCTTCAGTGGAAAGCGGAGAGGGGGCGTTCATGAGCGCACCGGCGATGCGTCGATCATACCGAGGAGCATCATAGGCATTGGGGTAGCCGCTATTGAATCAGACTCACGTAAGCTGCGCATGTCTCGACCGCCGCTTTTTGAAACACAGTGTTGCCCGGCTGCCCACTGTTACAGTACGACACACGTGCATGGTGATCTTAGTCCTCCGCCAGCACAAGCCGCCTTCGCAAATAGGCCAGTATGCACAATCCAGCGGGTTTCATCGAACCCGCGGTCGACTCGGTGCGTCTATAACCTAGGTCATATTTTTCTGCAGACAGCACCCATGTTCCACTGTGGACAGTCAGATTGGCTGCGTAGTGCCGGACGTAAGCTCGGTGATCCCGGTCGCGGCACGATTTACAACAACGACAAGAATTGCTTTTACCACTCGATCATGTGGTCTTTGCATCACCGACCGTTCGGCCTCTGGAGACCTGCAGCGAGCGATGGCTGGTGTGCGCTGTGGGTGCGTTGGCCGATCTGCGGCGGAACGTGAACCATGATCCTCATCACCTGGAACGTGCAATGGTGTCGGGGCATGGACGGAATCGTCGATCCCGTCCGTATCGCACGCGTCGCGCGCAATCTCGCCAATTTCGATGTGCTCTGCCTGCAGGAAGTGGCGATCAACTTCCCCGGCCTGCCGGGCAGCAATGGCGAAGATCAGCTCGCCGAGCTTGCAGCGGCGCTACCGGAGTACACGGCGCTCTACGGGCCCGCGACTGACACTGACGACGGCAACGGGGGACGCAGCCTGTTCGGCAATGCCGTGTTTACGCGCCTGCCGGTGGTACAGGTTTACCGGCATTTGCTGCCGTGGCCGGCCGATGCCGCGGCGCTGAGCATGCAGCGCATGGCGCTCGAGGCGGTAGTGATCGCCCCGCGCGGGCCGTTGCGGGTGATCACGACCCATCTGGAGTTCTACTCAGCGCATCAGCGCATGGCGCAAGTGGAGGCTTTGCGCCGCCTGCATGCCGAGGCATGCGCTCATGCGCGTGCGCCGCGCGTGAGCGGGAAACCGGGTGAACCGTTCCAGGCGTTCGTGCGTCCGGCTTCCGCTATCGTGTGCGGCGACTTCAACTTCAAGCCGGAAGACCGCGAACACAACCGCATAACCGCGAGCCCGGAGCCCGGCGGGGAGCGCCTGTTCGACGCGTGGCTCGCGGCGCATCCGAACGAGCCGCATCCGCCCACCATGGGTGTCTTCGAAAAAACCTGGCCGCTCTACTGCTGTGATTTTGCTTTCGCGACTGACGACGTGATCGCCCGTCTGCGTAGCGTCAGAGTCGATGCAACGATTGAGGCGTCCGACCACCAGCCGCTGATTCTCGAGCTCGCGTGACTGACGTCCCTACCGGCTCGTCGCAGTGGGCTGCGGCCCTCAACCCTCGACCGCCACCGGCTCGTGCGCCGCGGGCCACACGATGTAGCCCCCGGACTTCTCGTCCCGCTCGAGTGAGATCAGCCCGCGCGCCTGCGCTTCTTCCAGCAGGCTGTTGAAGCTCTTGAAGCCGTAGTAGGACTCGTTGAAGCCCGGGTGGCGGCGCTTCAACGTCTGCTTGATCATCGAGCCCCAGATCTTCTCGTCTTCGCCGCGCTCGGCCACCAGCGCATCGAGCGTGCTCATCACCAGGTCCACCGCCTGCGCGGTCTTGTCTTCCTGCTCGGGTTTGGCTTCCTCTTCCGGCTTGACCTCGTCGCTCGGCTTCAACTCCTCGCCCGATTTCGGCTCTTCTTCTTGAGCCGCAGGCTTGGCAGCTTTGGGCTGCGGCTTACGCCGCGGGCGCTTGGCCTTGGCCTTTTCCTCGCGCACCAGGTCGTCGTAGTAGATGAACTCGTCGCAGTTGGAGATCAGCAGATCGGATGAAGACTGCTTCACCCCCACACCGATCACAGCCTTGTTGTTCTCGCGCAGCTTGGACACGAGCGGGGAGAAATCCGAGTCGCCGCTGATGATGACGAACGTATCGACGTGCGCCTTGGTGTAACACAGATCGAGTGCGTCCACGACCATGCGGATATCGGCCGAGTTCTTGCCCGATTGGCGCACGTGCGGAATCTCGATCAGCTCGAACGCGGCTTCATGCATCGTGGCCTTGAACGCCTTGTAGCGTTCCCAGTCGCAGTAGGCTTTCTTCACGACGATGCTGCCTTTCACCAGCAGCCGCTCCAGCACTTTGCCGATATCGAACTTGTCGTACTTCGCATCACGCACGCCGAGTGCGACGTTTTCGAAGTCGCAGAACAGCGCCATATTGTGTGTGTCCGTAGAGGCTGCCATCGGGCTAGGTGCGCGGCTTGCCGCCGACCACTTCGATCTCCACCCGGCGATCGGGCGCATAGCAGATGATCTTTTCCATGCGCGGCAATGCATCGCAGTCGCGGGTCTTGGGCAGCGGCTGGGCGCCGCCCTTGCCCTCGATCGCGATGCGCTTGGCATCGATGCCCTTCGACACCAGGTATCCTTTGACCGCATCGGCGCGACGCTTCGACAGCTTCTCGTTCATCGGCACGGGGCCGGTTGGATCGGTATAACCGACGATGCGCACGCTCTCGTAGTCGATCTCCTTCAACCGGGAGACGAGCTCATCGAGCTTCTCGCGCCCGAGCGGCTTGATGCTGGTGCTGGACAGCGGGAACAGCGCGCCGGCCGACAGCGTGAGCTTGTCGTAGTCGGGCTCGGCCAGCGGGCGCGTGGCCGCGAGCGCCGTGATGATCTCGTCGCGCGCGAGCTGTTCCTTCGCGGGTGCCGGTTTGATCTCCTCGCGCACCGGCTGCGGCCTGGGCGGCAGGGGCACGACCTCGACGGTGTCGTTCTTCGCGGCAGTGAGCTCACGCGCGGGCGCGGAGCCGGCAGCACGCGTCGGGCTGGCCTGTGCGACGACCTGCGGCTGCTTCACGGCAGCCTGCTGGCGCTGCAGGTCAGGCTCGCAATCAGCGGAGCCGGTGCCCGGCGTCCACCAGCCGGTGCGCACACACTGTCCGTACCCGGTGCGGATTGCGTGGCTGGGAGAATCGTACGCATATTGAGCGCGCCCGCCGGTGTTCAGAGCACCCGTCGTCGCACCTGCGTCTGCGACTGCAGGCTTCTGTGCCGCAGGCGCTGAGGACGAAGACGAGAACCAACGCTTGTACCAGGGTTGGCTCGGCTCTGCGCCCGCGGAGCTCGTGGCCGACAGCTTGGCAGGCGCGGCAGCTGGGGGAGCCGTGGGCTGCACGGCGGCCGAGGCGGGCGTGGACTGCGTGGCCGGTTTGGTTTGCGCCGCGGCCGGAACCGGCGCCGCGGCCGGGCTCACCGGCGACCTGGTGGCCGAGGGCATTGACGCCGGCTTCGCCGGATCAGCGGGTGCATCGTACAAGCTAGGGGGCGGAAGTACCGCGCCGGGCCTGTCGTCCGCGGCTTTGATGGCCGCGGGCAATGCGATGAGTAGTATCGGAAAGACCAACGTAAGCTGTCGGACCGCCGGCTTGAGCTCGAAATCCATGATCGCTCCTAGAACCAATCTGATAGAGGGCAAGCGCCCGCCTGGTTTTTTTGTCCGCAACGCCTCGGGCGCGTGAAGCTGAGATTATAGCCCCTTCCCGTCCGGCTGCCGCGGCCGCCGAGCAAGCCGGATGTGTCGGTTCTGAGCTTGAAGAATCAGGCCGCCACGCTGCGCGTGGCGCCATCCTGTGACAAGAAAGCGGCCACCGCTTCCACGAATGCGCTCACATCCTCTGCAGCGATATCCAGGTGCGTGACCAGACGGATCGGGTGAGTGTTACCGATCAGCATCCCGCGCTGCTTGAGAAACTGCCGCAGCAGCTCTACCAGCGTTGGCGTGAGCCGCATGAAAACCATGTTGGTCTGGCTCGGCCCGTACTCCACGGTGAGCCCGGGCAGCCGGGACAGTGCTTGGGCAAGGGCGGCAGCGTTCGCATGGTCCTGCTCCAGTCGGGCGATATTGTGTTCCAGCGCATAGAGTCCCGCGGCGGCCAGCACGCCGGCCTGGCGCATGCCCCCGCCCAGCACTTTGCGCCAGCGCCGCGCGCGGGCAATCAGAGCATGGCTGCCGCAGAGGACCGATCCCACCGGCGCGCCCAGGCCTTTGGACAGGCACACCGATACCGTGTCGAACCGGCGGGCGACATCGCGCACGTGAACGCCATGTTTCACCGCGGCGTTGAACACACGCGCACCATCGAGATGCATTGCCAGACCGCGCGCATGCACAAGCTCGTACGCACGCTCCAGGTAATCCAGCGGCAGCGCCTTGCCGCCCTGTGTATTCTCGAGGCATAGCAGACGCGTCCGGGCGAAGTGCGGATCGTCGGGCTTGATGGCCGCCTCGACGCGCTGCAGGTCGAGGGTCCCGTCGGGCTCGTAGTCGAGCGGCTGTGGCTGGATACTGCCCAGCACCGCAGCACCGCCGCCTTCGTACTTGTACGTGTGTCCCTGCTGTCCGACGATGTATTCGTCGCCACGCTCGCATTGGGACATGATGGCAAGCAGATTGCTCTGCGTGCCGCTGGCGACGAACAGCGCCGCCTCCTTGCCCAGCAGGTCCGCCGCGAATGCCTCGAGCCGATTGACCGTCGGATCTTCGCCATAGACGTCATCGCCCACCTCGGCCGCGGCCATGGCAGCGCGCATGGCCTCACTCGGAAGAGTAACCGTGTCGCTGCGCAGGTCGATTGGTTTCATGGCGAGTTCTCAGGTGCGGATGTGGGCATGTTACCGCAGTGGGTCGGTGAATGGGGGAGGGAAGGAGGGAAGGAGAAATGGTCCATTCCGTTTTGGCAGGGACCGCGGAACTCGGCGATAATCGCCGCTGGCCTGCTCACCAGCAAACGCCTGCGTCTCAACGGATACGTGCCGTTATGGGGCGTCTTCATGACTTATCCAGGCTAGGCACGCCGCACCGACAAGAATGCCATACCGAGGAGACTGCAATGCCGTTCAAGTACTTGTTGTCCGCCGCCGCTTTGACTCTAGCGCTGTGCCAGCCGGCTCACGCCGTGGAAGGTACAGTGACCTGGCACGATCCTACGTGCGGCTATTTCGTGCTCACCTTGCCGGGTGCACAGGAGGAGAAGTTCGGCTTGTTTTCCTGGAAATCAGGCCCCGATCCGAAGATGGATCAGGTGTGGGAAGGCGACATCGTTCAAGGCGAAGAGATCGACATCGTGAACCAGGCCAGCGGCGAAAAGATGGCCGTCATCCACTGGGCGAACGCGAAGGAGCAGGCGCAGCTCGTGCGCAATACGCCGGTGCAGTGTGCGAGTAAGTGGAAGAAGAAGAAGTGACGTAAACAGGTGAAAAGGTGAAAAGGTGAAGAGGTGAACCGCGAGGCTCGCGGCGAACGAAGCTCCTACCGACCTTCCAGCATCAAAACTCGCGGCCCGCATAGATCGCTTCCGTGTTCACCTTTTCACTTTTTCACCTCTTCACTGGATCTCGCGCCTACGGCGCGAGCCCCAGCTGCCACAAAATAAACGTATACGTGAACGCGATCTCGCGCAGATATTCATAGCGTCCCGATGCACCGCCGTGGCCGGCGCCCATGTTGGTCTTGAGCAGGACCGGGTTGTGGTCGGTCTTGACGGCACGCAGCTTCGCCACGTACTTGGCCGGCTCCCAATACATCACCTGGCTGTCGTTCAGCGAAGTTTCCACCAGCATCGCCGGATAGTCGCGCGCCTGGATATTGTCGTAGGGCGAGTACGACAGCATGTATGCGAGATACTCGGGATCCTGCGGATTGCCCCACTCTTCGTACTCGCCGGTGGTAAGCGGCAGGTTTGCGTCGAGCATGGTGTTGACCACATCGACGAACGGCACTTCGGCCACCACCGCCTTGAACAAATCCGGGCGCAGGTTGGTGACGGCCCCGACCAGAAGGCCACCGGCGCTGCCGCCCTCGATCACCATCTGCGCTGGACCGGTGTAACGCTGCGCCACGAGCAGCTCGGCGACCGCGATGAAATCGGTGAAGGTATTCTTCTTGTTGAGCATGCGACCCTCGTCATGCCACTTCTTGCCCATCTCGCCGCCGCCGCGGATGTGTGCGACGGCATAGATCACGCCACGGTCGAGCAATGACAGGCGCGTGGAGCTGAAGTGAACGTCGGACGCGAAGCCATAGGCGCCGTAACCGGTCAGGAGCAGCGGCTGCGGCTTTTGCGGCTCATGTCCAGCGCGACGGTAGACGAGAGACACCGGGATGCGTTCGCCATCCGCGGCGCTCGCGTATAACAGCTCGGAGCGATAGAGCGCGGCGTCGTAGCCGCCGAGTATTTCTTCCTGCTTGAGCAGCGTGCGGTTGCGCGTGTTCACGTCATAGTCGAAGACCGAGCCGGGCGTGACCAGCGACTCGTAACTGAAACGGAACAGATCGGTGTCGAACTCGGCGTTGCCCGTGCCAAACGCCGAGTACACCGGCTCCGGCATTTCGATCTCGTGTTCCTGCGCCGTGAGGAAGCTGATTACACGCATGCGCGGGAAACCGCCCGCGCGCTCGTGCACCACCGCATGACGCGCGAACAGATCGATGTCCTCCAGCATCACCTCTTCCCGATGCGGGATCAACTCGGTCCAGTTCGCCGGATCGGGCGCGACCGCCGGCGCGGTGACCAGACGGAAGTTGCGCCCGCGATCGTTGGTGACGATATAGAACAGATTGCCGCGGTGGTCGACGTCGTACTCATGATCGGGCGCGCGCGCGGCCACCAGCCGAAAGGGCGCCTGTGGATCGTCCGCAGACAAAAAGCGGACTTCGGAAGTCGTGGCACTGTGCGAGCCGAGAAAGATGTAGCCGCGGCTGCGCGAGCGCTGTACGCCAATGCTGAAGCGCGGGTCCGTCTCCTCGAAGATGAGCGTATGCTCGCTGCTCCCCAGACGGTGGCGATAGAGCCGGTAGGCGCGTTTGGCATCATCCTCGATCACATAAAACAGCGTCGCGCTGTCGTTGGCAAAGGCGGTCGAGCGCACCTTCTCAATGCGCAAGGGCAGCAGCGTTGCGCGCACGAGGTCCTTTACATAGAGGGTGTATTCGCGATAACCGGTTACATCGATCGAATAGGCGAGCAATGCCGCGTCCGGAGTCACGCTCGAGGCCCCCAGCGACAGGAACTCGTGCCCTTGCGCGAGCTCATTCAAGTCGAGCAGAACTTGCTCGCTCTGCAGATCTCCGCGCGGCCGGCGGCAATAGATGGGATAGTCGTCGCCGGCCTGGGTACGACTGTAGTATTCGTAAGGGCCGTAGCGGTACGGCACGCCCATGTCGGTTTCTTTGATGCGGGCAAGCATTTCGTGGTAGAGCGCGTCCTGGAATTTCTCGGTGGGCCGCATGATCGCAGCCGTGTATGTGTTCTCCGCCTCCAGATAGGCGCGAACCTGCGGATCGTCCTTTTCGCACAGCCAGTGATAGTCATCGCTCAGCGTATGTCCATGGAGCGTGGTGGTGCGCGCCAGGCGCGCCGCGCGCGGTGGGTTGCTCGAGGGCACGGAAGAATCGGTGGGCATCGGCGCGGAGTGCAAGACGGGACTTGGAATGATACCCCATGGACCGACCGCCGCCGGGATAGTTGCCGGGTTGCCCTGAGGTGGGACAGTCTGGCTGGTGCAATCTCTGCTGTCCGATCCCGCGCCGGTCAATTAAAATCGCGATCTCGAGTCAACAGACATGCGAGCTTTTCCATGAAGAAGACCGGTTACGAATCCGATATAACCCGGTTCATTCGCGAGTTCCTCGACAAGAACCCGCAGGTGATCGAAAAACAGAAGGCGGCGCGTGCCACCTGGTGGGACAAGTTTCAGGATCTGGAGCTGCGCCAGCGCAACGAAGAGTCCCACATCCCGCAGACCGGCTATCAGTATTACGACAAGCCTGGCGTGGAAGTCATTTCCGGCGATCCGGAGCCGAGGGATAAGTAGTTGGAACAGAGAAGGAGGGAAGGAGGGAATGCGTGAAGGGCAGGCGCAGTCGCGCCGCCTAAATTCTCCCTCTCCCCCATCACCGGGGGAGAGGGTCGGGGAGAGGGGGCTCACCTCCTTCACTTCCTTCACCTCCTTCACGCATTTCCCTCATTCACCATTTATACCCCAAGGTAAACAGCAACGTCCGGTCGGTGCTGACGCGGCCCGGCTGAGGGTCGCCATCCCACGTCACGTCGTACTCCGTCGTGGCCACGAAATTTCCGGTGATCGGCATCCGCAGGCCCGTCTGCGTGCGGGCGAAGCTCTTCTTCACGTTCTCCAGGCTCACGTACCCTTCCGTCTTGTGGAAGAACTGCAGCTTGTCGGGAAGCAGATAATGGTCGAATCGCAACGCCAGCCGTATTGCGGGAAACTGATCGTTCGATGCGACGTTGTAGTCGGTGTAGACATAGTCGATACCGCCCTCCAGCGCCAGGTTGGTGCGCGGTGAAGCGATCGCCTGATAACCCGAACCCACCCCCAGCGTGGTGCGCAAATTGATGTCTCTGAAGTGGTCGTACTCGAAGCTGGTGTTGGCATAGGCATACCACTTCTGACTGAAGAAGCGATCGTATTTGCCGTAAGCCAGGCCATTGGACTCCGTCTCTGAGCCGTGATCCGTGGCATAGTTGATCGAGATCCCCGCGGTATAGCGATTCTTGCCTTGCTGCGCATTGAACTCCCCATCGGCGTGTGCGCGGCTCAGCTCGGTGTTACCCGAACTGTCGGACCACCCGACATTGAGGTGTCCTGATCTCTTCCATTCGCGACCAGTGACCACACCCGGCAGGATATCGGTCACTTTCCCGGTCGATTCCTGCCGGGCTGCGCCCTCACCCGGCGGCTGGACCGTAATTTCCGCGCCGTCGCCCGTCAGCTTGCCGTACAACCGTTGATCGTTACCCAGCACCACGGTCATGGTGCCGTCGGTCTGCAGATTACGAATGTGACCCAGATCGATCTTGATGTCGCCGGCATAACTGGTATTGATCACCACCTTCCCACCCTCCATGCGGAGGATCTTGCCAGTCAGGCGGTCGCCGTTGTCTAGCGTGATTGTGTCGGCCAGGCATGGCATCGCGACGAACGCGGCGATCCCGAGCCAGCCCGACCAGGCAGCTGATTTCTGCATCGCTCGTTTCCCCTTCTCGAGAGAAGGGTGGATTGCGCCCGCGTTCCCATAGTTCCCGCGCGGGGCGACTGCAGCACTGCGCATCGCGTCGTAAACTAGCGCCTTTCCCGTCGAAAGATTCTATGAAAGCCTCTATTCCTGTGATAGCGGCCGGCATGCTGCTGTTTACCGGCGCCGCGATTGCCGCCGAATCGATCATCCCGATCGAAGAAGAGCCGCAACATCGCCTGAAATTCCAGAACCAGCATGTGCGGCTCTTCGATGTGCTGTTGCCGCCGGGCTACAAAGGGCTGTGGCACTTCCATGTGTACGACGGTGTATTCGTCAACATCGAGGCCGCGTCGACGAATGAGCAGGTGCTGGGCGCGGATCCCGCCGATCGGCCTCCGCGCATCATCGGTGACACTTATTTCTTCGGGTACGGCAAGAAGCCCAAAGTGCATCGGGTCAATAACACCGGCGACACCAACTATCGAGTGACCGACACCGAGATCGTGCGCGGCTGCGGAGGCTTCGCCCCGGTGAAAGATGGCGAAGGACAAGTGCTCATTCTCGACAATGAGCGCGTGCGCGTAACGCGCATCATGATCGGGCCGGGCGAGCGCCTGTTGCTGCATCCGCCGTGCGGAATGCTGGTGAGCGTAAGCGGCGGCCGCTTAAAGCTCAACGCCCCCGGCGGCGAAGAACAGATCACTTTGCAGCCTGCGGGCTTCAAATGGCGCGATCAGAGCAGCGCGCTGGAGATCGTCAACGCGGGGAGCGAGGTGTTTCATGCGGTCGATATTGTGGTTAAGTGAAGGAAGTGAAGAGGTGAACAGGTGAAGAGGTGAACAGGTGAACCGGAAGAAGTGAACAGGAGCGGTGAACACGCCTACAACCGTAGGTCGTTCCTACTCACCGTCGTCACAGTTCACCTTTTCACCTGTTCACCTCTTCACCTTTTTCGCCTATTCACCTTTTAACTTGCGTCCCCTTCGTCTCGTGCCCTCCCTAACCAAAAACATCTCCGCCCTGGCTATTCTCCAGGGGCTGCTCATCACCAACAACATCACGGTGATCTCGCTTGGCAGCCTGACCGGCTACATGCTCGCGCAGGAGAAGTCGCTCGCCACGCTGCCGTCGACCGCTTATATCGCCGGCGGGGCCTGCTCGACTTTTCTGCTCTCGCAGCTGATGCGCCGTTACGGCCGGCGCGCCGGCTTCTCGGTCGGCGCGCTTGCTGGACTGGCGAGCGCCGCCATCTGCACCATCGCAATTGCGGCTGAGAGCTTCTGGCTGTTCTGCTTCGGTGCGATGATCGCCGGGCTCTATACCGCGGCGGGCGGCTACTACCGATTCGCCGCCGCCGACCTGGTCTCGGAGAGCTTCAAGAGCCGCGCCATCTCGTTCGTGCTCGCCGGCGGCATCATCGGCGGCGTGCTCGGACCGGAGAGCAGCAAGATCACCAAGTCGCTGCTGTCGAAGACATTCATGGGCTCGTATGCCGTGCTCATGCTGTTCGCCTTGGCTGCGCTGGCGGTCATTCGCCTGCTCGACATTCCACCGCCGAAGGCGGCCGAATTCAAAGCGCAGCCGCGTCCGCTGAGCGAGATCGTTCGCCAGCCGATCTTCGCCGTCGCCTGCCTCGGCGCGATCACGAGCTATGCGGTCATGAATCTCATGATGGGCGCAACGCCGCTCGCGATGCAGATGTGCGGGCTGCCGTACGCTTCCGCGGCGCTCGTCATCGAGTCGCATATCATCGGCATGTTCGCGCCCGCCTTGTTCGCCGGCTGGCTGATCAAGCGCTTCGGCATTCTGCGCATCATGGCCACGGGCGTCGCCCTGTATCTGGTGTGCGTCCTTGCCGCGCTGGAAGGTCAGCGCGTGATCAACTTCTGGCTGTCCGGCACGCTACTCGGCGCAGGCTGGTGCTTTCTCTACGTCGGCGCGACCACGCTGCTGACCGAGGCTTATCGGCCGGAGGAAAAGGCGAAAGCGCAAGGCTTGAACGACATGCTGGTGTTCGCGGTGATGGGCATGAGCTCCGCAATCTCGGGAGCGATTCTGTATCGCCAGGGCTGGAATGCGCTGAATCTGACGGCGCTACCGTTCCTCATCGCGACCGGAGCCGCAGTCGTCTGGTTGGCTCTACATCGTCGCGCGTGTTATCGCGCGGCCACCCCTGCGCCTGCCACGCTGGACTAGCCCGGATATTTCATGAAGACGCCCCCGGATTCATGGCTGCTTTGATGCGAGGACACTTGCAGCAAGTCGAGCTTGGTACAGTTCGTTGCGCCGGGCTACTCGGGCGCTCGCGGACGCTTTGCGGTCATTTTGGGCATGCCCGTCTTGCCAATAGTCACGGCTATTGGCCGCGACGGTCGAGCCCAAACTGCCTCGCAAATCGCCTCGCGATCATCCCGAGTCCTTCATGAAATATCCGGGCTACATGCGCCTTTCCATCCTCGACCAATCCCCGATCATCAGCGGCCATACGCCGGCGGATGCGATTCATGCGACCATCGAGCTCGCGCGCGCAGCGGATCGACTCGGCTATCACCGCTATTGGCTCGCTGAGCATCATGCGATGCAGGGCCTCGCAGATCCGTGTCCCGAGATTCTGCTGGGCCAGGTGGCAACGGCCACAACGCGCATTCGCGCGGGCACCGGCGGCGTGCTCCTGCCCTACTACTCGCCGCTCAAAGTGGCGGAAGTATTCCGCATGTATGAGGCGCTGTTCCCCGGCCGCATCGATCTGGGCATCGGCCGCGCACCGGGAGGCACGATGCTGGTCGCGCAGGCAATGAACGCCGACGCGTTCGCCGGCGAAGAACGTTTCCCCACGCAGGTGCAGGAGCTCATCGGCTGGCTCGACGACAGCCTGCCCGCGGATTATCCTTTCCATGCAGTGAAGGCGATGCCGGCCGGTCCGAGCTCGCCGCAAGTGTGGCTGCTGGGCTCTTCCGACTACAGCGGCTCGCTGGCGGCATATCTCGGCCTGCGCTTTTCGTTCGCGCATTTCATCAGCGCGCACGGCGGCCCAGCGGTAACGCGCGCGTATCGCGAAGGTTACCGGCCGTCCGGACGCGAGTCGCAGCCGTACTCGATGGTCGCTGTCTTCGCGATCTGTGCGCCCACGCACGAGGAAGCGGAGCGTCTGGCGGTGAGTATCGATCTACGGCGTTTGCAGATGACCCGCGGACAGGATGCGCCGATCGCCACCGTTGAACAGGCGTTGGCACAGCCTCTCAGCGATGCCGATCGCATGTTGATCCAGCGAGAGCGCGCCCGCGCGGTGATCGGAACGCCGCAGGGTGTGAAAGCGCGCCTGCTCGAGCTGCAGGAGCAATTTCAAGCCGACGAAGTGATGGTGATCACCATCACCGGCGACTACGGGAGCCGGCTGCGTTCCTACGAGCTGCTGGCGCAAGCCTTTGCATTGATCTGAAGCGGTAGTGACCGGGGACCTCTCACATGACGACGATGCGTAGCAACGCCTGGATGCTGTTGTTGCTGTTGACCGGTTGCGCGAGCCCCGGGGCAACGGTGATAGGCCAAGGGGACGTCGACAAGCTCTATCAACGCGAGTGGGAGCTGCAGTCCATTGTCGTCGATGGCGAGCCTGACATCATGCACGTCGATGCAAAAATGACCATCAACTTCGGTCCTGGAGGACAAGTTGCGGGCTTCGCGGCGGTGAACCGCTTCGCCGGCACTTACAAGCTGGGGGCAGACGGTAAACTGGCATGGGGCGCGCTCGGTGTGGTGGGGGAGCGCAGGCGGGGTCCGCCCGAGCTGATGGACAAAGAGCATAAGTTTCTGGAGGCGTTGCGCAAGGTCAACATGATGATCCTGGGGCGGCACGCTCTGGTTATGCAGCGCGACGACGGCTCGACAGCGCTGTCGTTCACCGAGGCCGGGTTTTGACCGTCGCATGCGGACCCGAACGCCCGATACGAGTCCCTCATGAATTATCCAGGTTAACGGGGAGCCAAGCGCGATGCAGCGCAGCGAATCGCGAATCTTGACGACACACACGGGCAGCCTGCCGCGACCCAAGGCGCTGGTGGATTTGCAGCTGCGCGTCAATCGCGGCGAGGTGGTGGATCAAGCGCTGCTCGCTGACACCGTGGACCAGGCGACACGTCGCGCCGTGCAGCGCCAGCTCGAGTGTGGAATCGATGTCGGCAACGATGGCGAACAGCCGCGCGAGAGCTTCTTCACCTACGTGCGCTATCGCATGAGCGGGTTCGGCGGCGAAGGTCAGCGACCGCCGGCGCAGGACGTGGCGAGCTATCCGACGTTTCGCGAGCTATTCCAGACGCATGCGCGCAAGAGCCTGCACACCGCGCCACCGCGCGCACTGGGCGAGGTGCGCTACGTCGATCGCGGCGCGCTGGACCAGGAGCTCGCCGACTATCGCAAGATCCTGGAGGAGCAACCGCGGCGCTTCCTCGAGACCTTCTGGACTGCGCCCTCACCGGGCATCGTCGCCTGCGGCATGCAGAACGACTACTACGCCTCCATGTCGCAGTACGTGAATGCCGTTGCAGAAGCGCTCAAGACCGAGTACGAAGCGATTGCCGCGCGCAGCTACGTGCTGCAGATCGATGGTCCGGATCTGGCGATGGAGCGGCACCGCCAGTTCGCCGGCCGGCCGCTCGCAGAGTTCCTCGAGTTTCTCGACCTCACAATCTCCGCCATCAATCGCGCCCTGGCGAATGTGCCGCGCGAGCAGGTGCGGCTGCACGTGTGCTGGGGCAACTACGAGGGCCCGCACAACTTCGACGTGCCGCTCGATGATCTGTTGCCGCATCTGTACCAGGCGCGTGTCGGGGCGCTGGTCCTGTCGATGGCCAACCCGCGCCACGCCCACGAGCACCGCTGCCTGCTGAGGCATCCGTTCCCCCGCGACTGGCTGGTGGTCGCAGGCGTGATCGATACGACCACCAACTACGTCGAGCATCCGGAGGTCGTGGCCGATCGGATCGAGCTGGTTGCCCAGGCCATCGGCGATCCGCACCGCGTGCTCGCGGGCACCGACTGCGGCTTCGATACTTCCACCGGCGTGGGCATGGTCGCCGAAGAGGTGGTGTGGGAAAAGCTGCGCTCGTTACGCGCCGGCGCTGATTTGGCGAGCGCTCGCCTGTTTTGAGGCCGGACAGGACAATCCCGTCTCGTGAGGTTAGACTTGACCCTCCAGGCATCCCAGGGGCCGCTACAGCTGGCGCCGCCAGGATTGCATCGCACAAGGAGAGGAGAAGACAAACCATGAAGATCTATTACCATCCCGCTTCAACCACCAGCCGTCCGCTCATGCTGTTCGCTCGCGAGAACGGGATCGATGCTGAGTTTCAGGTGGTTGACCTGTTTACGGGCGAGCACTTCAAGCCTCCCTACGAGGCGATCAATCCCAATCATCTGGTGCCCGTGCTCGAAGACGGCGACTTCCGCTTGACGGAGAGCTCGGCGATCCTCAAGTATCTCGCCGAGAAGATCAATTCGCCGGCCTATCCACGCGATCTGCGGCAACGCGCGCGCGTGAACGAGCGCATGGATTGGATCAACACGCAGTTGTGCCGCGATTTTGCCTACGGCTTCGTCTACCCGCAGATTTTTCCGACGCACAAGCGGCCAGGCGACGACGTGCAGGCGGCAACTCTGGCCTGGGGAAAGGAGAGAGCTCAAGGCTGGCTGAAGGTTCTCGACCAGCATATCCTCGGGCCGAAGAATGCCTACCTGTGCGGTGATCAAATCACCATCGCCGACTACCTGGGCGCCCCCTTCGTCGGGCTCGGGGATTTGATCCGCTGCGACTATTCCGCCTACCCGAACGTGACGCGCTGGCTTGGCAACATGAAGAAGCTCAACAGCTGGAACAAGGTCCATGAAGTCATTTACGGTTACGCGTCCACGCTGAAGGACAACAAGATGGAAGTCCTCTAGAGGAGGTTTTGCCGTGCTCAAGAAACTTCATCACAACGCCTACCGCTGCCGCGATTCCGAGGAGACGCGCAAGTTCTATGAAGACTTTCTCGGACTGCGCCTCGCCGGCACCCTCGAGATCAAGGAGACGAAGAGCGGGCGCCCCACTCAGACCCTGCATACGTTCTACGAGCTTGACGATCATTCCTATCTGGCGTTTTTCGAGGCGCCCGATATGCCGTTCGAGTTCAAGACGCAGCACGACTTCGATCTGCATATCGCGCTGGAGGTCGATGAGACCGTGTTGAAACCGATGATGGCGAAGGGACGCGAGCGCGGGATCGAAACGCGCGGCATCTCCGATCACGGCTTCATCCATTCGATCTACTTCCGCGATCCGAACGGTTACGTGATCGAGCTGACTGCGAAACTGGCCGGTCACGACCGGGCGATGGATCCCGCAACCAACGGGGCGCGCGCGAAGCTCGACAAGTGGCAGGCCGCCAAGTCGCAGAAGCCAGCAGTGCAGGTCTGAAGCGCGGCACCGCCCGAGCAGCGCTCGACTCGGTTTGCGCGCGGGCCCGAGCGAGCGCTGAACGGTGCCAACCGGTTTCCCCGGATCCGGGCACCGCACCGGCGCGCGTCTCGTGCCATCGCATAATCCTCGGCCGCCGATCATCGACCACCAGTGACCCTCGTTGCAGTTCGCATTCGCGGCGAGTACTGTAGCATCGGGATGGAGTATTACGCACCGACGGAGGAGACCCATGGCACAGCAACCCAGACACCCGATCTTCGGCGTTCACATGAGCGATCGCGAGCTGGAAGACACCCTGCCCGCTCAGCGCAATGCGTTCCGCTCGCCGGTGCCCACACAAGTGGTATCCAGCGGCGAGTACAACCCACCGCCACAGACTGATCAGCAGCGGCAGGTCGAAGGCCTGATCAAGGAACTGGCCGACCAACAGGCTTTGAGGCTGGAGGTGGACCGCCGGCGCTTTCTCGCCAGCAGCGCGGGCATGGCGATGGCATTCCTGGCCATGAACAAGGTGTTCGGTCCGATCTTCGGCGTGAGCGAGGCGGAGGCGCGCGATCTGGATGTCGCCGCCGAGCGCGCGAAAGGACTCGCCGGGCAGTTCATCTTCGACGTTCAGACCCACTTCGTGCACGACGGCTTCGACAAGGAAGGCCTGCTCGGCGGCGTCAAGTGGGCGATCGAGTCCGGATCCAATCCCGGCATGCTGCAGGGAATGCCAATCAGCCTGGCGCTCTTCAAGTTCGAGAACTACGTGAAGGAGATGTTCCTGGACAGCGATACCAAGGTGGCGCTGCTGTCCGGGGCGCCCAGCGATGATCCGGGCTGGTGGTTCCTCACCAACGACAACATCAAGCAGGCGGTCGATTCGATCAACAACGTCGCAGGCAGTCGGCGCATGCTCGGGCACTTCGTCATTACGCCCAAATACCAGAATTGGATGGACGAGGTCGACCGCGCCATCGCGACGCTGCGGCCGGCAAGCTGGAAAGCCTACACGCTGGGCGCGCCGTTCTATCCACCGTCCAACTTCTCCTGGCGCCTGGACGACGAAAAGCTGATGTATCCGTTCTATGAGAAGGCGCTCAAGGCGGGCATCAATATCATCTGCATCCACAAGGGCATCATGCCCAAGGATTACGAGAACGCATTCCCCGACACCTGGCGGCACGCGACTCCGGATGACGTGGGCCAGGCGGCAAAGGATTGGCCGCAGATGAACTTCGTCATCTATCACTCCGCGATCCGTCCATTCGCATGGAATACGCCGGAACAGGAGATGGCCGAGTTCGAGCAGAAGGGCTACATCCGCTGGGTCACCGACCTCGCACGCATCCCCGAACAGTACGGCGTCTCCAACGTCTACGCAGAGATCGGCACGACATTCGCCAGCACCTGCGTGACCAACCCGCGATTCTGCACGGCGCTGCTGGGCCAGTTGGTCCACATGATGGGAGCGGACCACGTCGTCTGGGGTACCGACTCGGTATTCTGGGGCTCGCCCCAGTGGCAGATCGAGGCCATGCGGCGCATCGAGATCCCGGAAGACATGCGCAAGAAGCAGGGCTGGCAGCCGCTGGGCGGTCCGGACAGCCCGACCAAGCGCGCGATCTTTGGATTGAACTCGGCACGCCTCTACAAGTACAACGTCGGCCAGGCGCAGGGGCCGGCTTTTGCCGCAGACAAGCTCACCGCGATCAAGGCAGAGTACACGCGGCAAGGCATCGAGCGCAGCAACGCTTATTATGGGTATATCGCGAAGACGCCGCGTCAGACGGCATGATGTGTGCTCCCGAAGGAGGCGACAGGGGCGGACAGGCCTCCTATCCTTGTAGATTGACTTACTATGGAACGATGAGGCAGCGAACTGGTGACCAGGAGGATAAGCATGACCAGCATGGCGAAAGCCGCTGCGGACACGGCATTCGATGACGCAGCCCAGGCGCAGACACCCTACACACGCCGCGCGCGCTATTTCGATTCGGGCAACGCGTTCAACATCGTCTATCCGGACGTGCCGGCCGCGAGCTTTGTAGCTGAACGCGACGCCGCGTTCGATCCCGCGACCGGCACCAGGCTTATTCAGTGCGATCAAAGCGCCGCGTTGGGCATTGCGTTTCCAGCGACTTCGCCGCTGGTCCTCGCCGCGTATGCGCGCATACGCGCCGGCGAGTCGCTCATGGTCGAGCCGCGAGCGAGCGTCTTGCTCGCCTACGTGATCGCTGGATCGGGCCGCGCGGTCCAGGGCACCGACACGATTGCCTGGAGCTCAGGCGATGTCTTTTCGCTTCCCGGCGGTCGGCCGATCGAGTTGGCGAGCCCTAAGAGCGACAGCGTCCTCTGGCTGGTCACCAACCAGCCTCAGCTCGACTTCGAGCGTGTCGCGCCAGCCGCGATGGACGAATCGCTGATCGAAGCGACGCATTTCCCCGCCACCACGATCGCCGACGAGCTCGATCGCGCACGTGCGCGACTCAAAGGGCAGCGCGTCGCGGGTCTTGCAGTCGTGTTCGCGAGCGAGCGCCTCGAGGATCGCCGCAACATCTCTCCGACGCTTACGCTGGCGATGAATCAGCTCGGACCCGGCGAAGACCAGGTCGCCCACAGCCACGCATCGGTGGCGGTGTCGCTCGCCATCAACGGTGATCGCTGCTACTCGATGGTCAATGACACGCGCAAAGACTGGCAGCCGTTCGTCACCATGGTGACACCGCCCACCAGCGTGCATTCGCACCACAATCGCGGCACTGCGCCCGCGAACTGGCTCATCGTTCAAGACGGCGGCTTGCACTATCACTGCCGGACGATGGGCTTCCGGTTCGAGGACACGCCCGTCCATCGTTGAATCGCTGGCAATCACGCGGCTCCTGACACCTGTCGATGATGCTGCACGGAGGCGGAGTTCGCGGGCCTGAGCCAGTCCAGTCCGCTCTGAACGACGCCCGCCGGCGCTGAACTATCGAACGTGTCGGGCAGTCCCATCGGCTAGGACGCTTTCCTGTTCACCTTTTTACTTCTTCACCTCTTCACCTGCTATTGAGACGTAAGGCCGCGGCATCCTCCACGACCAACCCGAAACCCGGAGGCAAGCATGTCCGATCTCACTTTCGCCGCGATTATCATCGGCACCGGCCAGTCCGGTCCCTCCCTGGCGGCACACCTGTCGCAAGCCAGCATGAAAGTCGCCGTCATCGAACGCGACAAGTTCGGCGGCACCTGCGTCAACAACGGCTGCACACCGACTAAGACCATGGTGGCAAGCGCCTACGCCGCACATCTCGCACGCCGGGCCACCGAATACGGCATAGAGATCGACAGTCCGATCCGCGTCGACATGAAGAAGGTGAAAGCACGCAAGGACGCGGTGGTGGGCCGCTCCAACCACGGCATTGAACAGTGGATGCGCAATCTCGAGAACGGACGCGTTTTCCTCGGCCACGCGCGCTTCGAGGGGCCGCAGACGGTGCGCGTGAACGACGACCGCCTCACCGCACCGCGCATCTTCGTCAATGTCGGTGGCCGTCCTCTAATACCGAAGATGCCCGGCATCGACAGTGTGCCTTACCTCACCAACGTCAGCTTGATGGACGTGGATTTCCTGCCCGAGCATCTGATCATCGTCGGCGGCAGCTACGTTGGGCTGGAGTTCGGACAGATATTTCGCCGCTTCGGCAGCCGCGTCACCGTCATCGAGATGGCGCCACGGCTGATCGCCCGCGAGGATGAAGATGTATCCGCCGGTGTGCGAGAAGCCTTGGAAGGCGAAGGCGTCGAAATCCGACTCAATGCCAGGTGCCTGTCCGTAGCGAGAAACGGGACCGGCATCGACGTGAAGGTCGACTGCCAGCAAGGTGCCCCCACGGTGAGCGGCTCGCATCTGCTGCTTGCCGTCGGACGCGTGCCGAACACCGACGATCTGGGCCTGGATAAAGCCGGCATCGCGGTAGACGACAAAGGCTACATCAAAGTCGACGACGAATTGCGCACCACCAATCCGCAGGTGTGGGCGCTCGGCGATTGCAACGGCAAAGGCGCGTTCACGCACACCTCGTACAACGACTACGAGATCATTGCCGGGAATCTGCTGGAGAATGCCGGCCGCAAGGTGAGCGACCGCGTCACCGCGTACGCGCTGTTCACGGATCCGCCGTTCGGACGCGTCGGCATGAGCGAGGCGGAGATCAGACAAGCCGGGATTCGCGCGCTGGTCGGCAAGCGCCCGATGACGCGCGTCGCCCGCGCGGTGGAGAAAGGCGAAACGCAGGGCTTCATGAAAGTGCTGGTGGAAGCGGACAGCAAGCGCATCCTCGGCATGCACATCCTCGGCACGTCGGGCGATGAAGTGGTGCATACCGTGCTGGACGCGATCTACGCGAAGCTGCCTTACACAGCGCTCCAGCGAGGCGTGCGCATTCATCCAACGGTCAGCGAGCTGATCCCGACCGTACTGGGCGAACTGCAGCCGCTGCAGGGTTGACGTGCGTACTCACCTGAGGTAAACGCTGATAGGATGCACGCCATGCCCGAACTCAAACTCGTCATCGCCAACAAGAACTACTCGTCGTGGTCCATGCGTCCCTGGGTCCTGCTCACGCAGGCCGGCATCCCATTCACTGAGGTGCAGCTCAAGTTCACCGATGACGGCAAGGTCGCCGGGATTGGCGAACTGTCGCCGAACGGCCAGCTGCCGGTACTGTGGGTCGACGGACAGCCGGTGTGGGACTCTCTGGCGATCTGCGAAACCATCGCGGAGCTCTACCCGCAGAAGCTGCTGTGGCCGACCGCCGCGAATGCCAGGCGCGTCGCACGCTCGATCAGTGCCGAGATGCACGCCGGCTTCCGTGAGCTGCGCCGCCACATGCCGATGAATATCCGGTCTGCGCATCCCGGAAAAGGCCGCACGCCTGCCGTCGAGAACGATATCGCGCGCATCGTATCCATCTGGGAATCGTGCCGTGAGCGCTTCGGCAGCGGTGGCGATCTGCTGTTCGGATCGTTCACCTGCGCGGACGCGATGTATGCGCCCGTGGTCTCGCGATTCGTCACCTATGCAGTCGAGCTGCCTGCGCTCGCGCAGCACTATGCCAACGCGGTGCTCGGCCTGCCCGGTGTGCTGCGCTGGCGCGCGGGAGCGCTGGCCGAAACGGAGTTTGTTGCGGCCGACGAGCCCTATGCCAACCGATAATGAGGGAGCAATCTATCTTGCAACTGTTTCGCACGGCCAGAGCCAGAAGCTCTGGCTACACCGTCACCCTGATGATGCTGTTGTCGGGCTGGCTGATGATCATCATCGGCAGCGCGCAAGCCGCATCCACCGAACAGGAAACACTGCAGCGGCTCTCGCAGCTGCGCTCATTGCCCGCGGACGCGACGCCGGAGCAACTTCGCCAGCACAACGAGGGGATGGACGAGGCCTGGCAGTTCTACCATGCGCATCACGATGAGGCGATGCCGGTATTGCGGCGTGAGCTCGCCGCTGAGCTGAACCGGCCGAAGCCCTCGCAACTGCTGCTGCTCGACGTCGGCTCCTTTCTCTATCTCGACGGCGGAGCCGAAGACCGCAAACGTGCGTTGCAGGCGCTGCTGGCGATCGACACGCAAGCGCCGATCGTCCAGGCGAATTTCGACCAATTGTTTCGCCTGACGCAAGGCCTGGCCACCTCCGGTGATCCCGCTCTGCTCCCGTTCATCGATCGCACCTTCCTGCCGACCGAGCGGGGGGTGTTCATGTCCGATCAATCGCTCACGCTCAATCCCACGCTGATGTGCGCTTTTCTTTATGGCGTGTACGGATTGGAGGGCGAGCGCCGCCTGCAGCCCAAGCTCAAAGATCCGGAGCTCACCGAGCGCGTGCTGGAAGTTCTGAAGTGGATCGGATCACCGGACAGCGTCGCCGCGGTCCAGGCCGCGACGCCCAAGCAATCCGATTACGATTTCTTCGCGCGTGAGCTCACCTTCATGATGGTCAATGGCGGACCGCAAGGCCGCGAGGCGATGTTGCACCTGGATCGCTCGCGCCTCGATGCGCAATCGCAACAGCACTACGACAAGGTCAAGCCCGCCATCGAAGCACAAGGGTACGCGCAGCTGCGGAAGAAGTTCGACCAGTTCACCGGCGAAAAAAAGCTCGATGATGACCAGTTGAAGCAGCGGCTAGCCGCCATGTACGAGAACTTCGGCAGAGATAGCCGGCTCAATCCTCAGGCATTGCTCGATTCCAGGCTCAGCAAGGATTTCCTGATCGGTGAGCTCACGCGCATCCGCACCCGCATGTTCACTCAGGTTGCCAACCAGACGCTCTCCGACATCGAGCTCACCAACGCAATGCTGAACACGCTGCGCTATCGCGATCACTAGCCTTCAAGCTCCGTCCTGCTACCGCACACCTGCCGGAATCAGCCGCCGATCGAGCAGCTCGAAGCTCCAATGCACGAGCAGCGCGAGCACCGCGGCGGGAATCGCGCCAGCGAGCAGCATCTGATTGTCGTTCAAAGCCAGGCCGGTCACGATGCGCTCGCCATACCCTCCCGCACCAATGAACGCGGCGATCGTTGCAGTGCCGACGTTGATGACCGCTGAGGTCTTGATCCCGGCGAGAATCGAGCGGGCGGCGAGCGGCAGCTCCACCAGTCGCAGTCGCGCGGCAGGCGCGATGCCCAGCGCCTGCGCCGACTCTCGCAGGTTCGGTGCGATGTCGACGATGCCGCTGTGGGTGTTACGCACGATCGGCAACAGCGCATAAAGAAACAACGCAACCAGTGCCGGCCAGATCCCGATCGCACCCAGCAACGGGATGAGAAACGCCAGCAACGCGAGCGACGGAATGGTTTGAATCAAACCCACCGCGGTGAGAACCGGCTGTGCCGCCCGCGGCGAGCGCGCTGCCCACACACCGAGCGGGACGCCGATCGCGATCGCGGCAGCGAGCGAGGCGAACACCAGCAGTAGGTGCTGCCAGGTCAGGCGCCAGAAGTCACCGCCGAACAGCCGTGACCAGAAATTCGCGCGCGCTGAGTTCCCGGTCGAAGCGGGACCTGCCTGCGCCAGAAACTGAGCTGCGATCTCTGGAAAGGCTTTGCTCTCCAGCTCGGCCTGCGCGTTCATCTGCACCATCTGAGCCGCACTGATCTTTCCCTGCAACTTCTGCATGGCCGTCCACGCCGCCGGGAAACGCTGCGGAACATCGAGCCGATAGACCAGCACGGCCGCATACTCGGGGAAATAGTGCTTGTCGTCCTCGAGCACGCGCAGCTTGTACTTCGCGATCTTCGCGTCGGTGGAGTAGATGTCCATCACATCGATCTGGCCGCCGGCGAGGGCTTCATAGGCCAGCCCATGATCAAGTCCGCTGGGCGATTGCGGCAACGCGTAGGTACGCTGCAATCCAGGCCAGCCATCGCTGCGATTCAAGAATTCATGTGACAGGCCCAGGCGGAGCTCGGCATGCTTCGCGAGATCGCCGATCGTGCGCACACCCAGCTGCTGCGCCTTAGCATCGGGCATCGCGAGCGCGTACGTGTTCTCGAACCCCAGCGGCACCGCTACACCAAGGCCCAGAGGAGCGAGTCCCCGATTGAGCGATGCGAGATCCGAGGCGTCCGATTTGAGCAGCTCGCGACCGATGGTGCCCGTGTAATCGGGGTAAAGGTCGATGCTGCCGCTTTTCAGCGCTTCGAACAGAATGCCGGTGTTGCCCAGACCCTGCTTGTGCTGCGCCTGAACACCGGCCGTGCGTGTGCTCGCGAGCAGGATCTCGCCCAGGATGTAGGACTCGGTGAAGCGCTTGGAACCGATGGTGAGCTCGGTCTGTTCCGCAGTGGCGCCCCCGGTGCCGAGCAAGCCCAGGACAGCGGCAAGTGCTGCGCCGGCTTGACATAAGCGACGCGGTGCGCGCGAATCTCGACCTCGCCCCCTCGCTGGACCTCTCCACCTCGCCGGACCTTGCCCCCTCCCCAGCCCTCCCCCGCTTCGCAAGGGAGGGAGTGGCCTGCGCGGTGTCGCACGCTGAGGGCTCATGCAGCGGCCAATCTCGGATCCGCCCGCTGCGCATGTACGAACTCCGTCACGAACGGTTCCCCCGGACGCGACAGCAAGTCATCGAGCGTACCGCGCTGGACGATGTGCCCTTCGCGCATCAGCACGATCTCATCCCCAAACCACGCCGCTTCATGCAGATCGTGCGTCACCAGCACCACGGTCTTTCTGAGCCGCGCGAAAATCTCCTTGAGCTCAGTCTGCAGGCCGCGGCGGATGATCGGGTCGAGCGCGGCGAGCGGCTCGTCGAGCAGGAGCAACTGTGGGTCGAGCATGAGCGCACGCATCAGCGCCACGCGCTGGCGCTCTCCCCCGGAAAGCCCGGCCGGATAGCGTGACAGCGTATCGCGTGAGATGCTCACGAGAGCAGCGAGCTCGTTGACACGCTGCTCGATCCAACCGGATTCCTTGCGCAGATAGCGAGGCAGCAAGGTGACGTTGCCATACGCGGTGAGGTGCGGAAACAGTCCCCCATCCTGTATGACATAGCCGACGCGATGCCGCACCTCGTCGACATTGCTTGCCGTTAACGGTGCGCTATCGACCTTGACGCTGCCGCTGTCAGGCGTGATCAGCCCGATCATCAGACGCAGCAGCGTAGACTTGCCGCAGCCGCTCGGCCCGATTAGAACGGTGGTCTTCCCCGGCTGCGGCGCGAGCGACGTCGGCGCCAGGGCTTGCTTTGCGCCGAATGACTTGGAGACGTTGTCGAGGAGGAGCATGAGAAGCGTGAAGAGGTGAAGAGGTGAAGAGGTGAAGAGGTGAAAAGGTGAAAAGGTGAACATGGAAGGCGACGTTGCACGAGCGAGGCCTCGATCATAACTAGCGGCGAGGGCATCCTTCACATCCTTCGCTTTCAGCACATGAAGCGCCCCCTGTTCACCTTTTCACTTCTTCACCTTTTCACCTCGTTACTCATCCAACTCCTGATTCATGTCATAAGCAGGAATCTCAGAGGTTGGACGTCCTACCGGATGGGCTGGCACCCCGGCCACGGTGGTATGCGGAGCAACGGGCTTGGTAACCACGCTGCCTGCAGCGACCTTCGCACCTTCGCCGATCTCGATGTTGCCGAGGATCTTCGCGCCTGCGCCGATCATCACACCCCGACGGATCTTGGGATGACGATCGCCGGTCTCCTTGCCTGTGCCGCCGAGCGTAACCGACTGCAGCATCGACACATCATCCTCGATCACGCTGGTCTGGCCCACGACGATACCCGTCGCATGATCGATGAACACGCCGCGCCCCACGCGCGCCGCTGGGTGAATATCGATCGCGAATACCTCGGTGACGCGGCTCTGCATAAAGCGCGCGACGCCCGTGCGGCCAGCATCCCACAAGGCGTGCGCAATGCGATAGGCCTGCAGGCCCTTGAAGCCCTTGTAGTAGAGATACGGAATGAGCACGTTTTCGCATGCCGGATCGCGCTCGCGCACCGCATTGAGATCGTAGAGGCTGGAGGTGATGATGTCGGGATGTCCCGCCAGCGTTTCGTTGCACAGATCGGACATCGCTACCGCATTGAAGACCTGATTGCCAAGGCTTGCAGCGATGAGATAGGCCAGCGCCTCGGGATAGCCGCGGTGGCGGATCACCAGGTCGTACAAGTGTCCCGACAACACCGGCTCACGCTCAGCCTCGGCAATCGCCAGCCGGCGCAGCTCGGCCCAAGTGTCTTTTTGCAGAATATCCATGCTTGCGTCCTTTGGAATGCTTCACGCTGTGTCCCCTCCCCTGCAAAGCGGGGGAGGGTCAGGGTGGGGGCGCAACTCGCTTGACGGCGCCGACGATGACCCTCACACCACTCGCACGCCCGGCTCGCCAGACCCCATCTCGCCTATGATACACGCCTGTTGAAAGCCTTCCGCCCGGAAAATCTGCAGCACATCGTCGGCTGCCGATGGGGCACACGTCACCAGCAGTCCGCCGCTGGTCTGGGGATCGGTGAGCAGCGCCTGTTCGACATCGCCATACCGGCCGAGATCCACTCTCGTGCCGTATCCACTCCAGTTGCGCCCGGACGCGCCGGTCTTGTAGCCCACCTCTACCAGCGCACGCACATTCGGCAAAAGTGGAATGCGACTCCACTCGACGGTCGCGGAAGCGGACGAGCCCTTGCATACCTCAAGGAGATGTCCGAGCAGGCCGAATCCCGTGACATCAGTGAGGGCGTGGACCTCTTTGATCTCGCCGAGCGCGCGGCCCGGTGTATTGAGCTTCGTTGTGCTCTCGATCAGCGCGCGATAGCTGGTCTCATCGAGCGCATCCTTCTTCAACGCGGCGCTGTAGACGCCCACACCGAGCGGCTTGCCGAGGATCAGCTTGTCCCCGGGCCTGGCGTCGGCATTGCGCTTGACGTTCTTAGGATGGACCAGCCCGATCGCAACCAACCCGTAGATCGGCTCGACCGAATCGATGCTGTGACCCCCGGCGACGGGAATGCCGGCCTTCGCGCAGATCGATTCCCCACCCTCCAGAATCTTGCGTATGGTATCGATCGGCAACGTGTTGATCGGCATGCCGACCAGCGCGAGCGCGAACAGCGGCGTGCCCCCCATTGCATATACGTCGGAGATGGCGTTGGTCGCTGCAATCGCCCCGAAGTCGAACGGATCATCGACGATCGGCATGAAGAAGTCCGTGGTGGCGACGATGGCCTGCGATTCGTTGATCTGGTAGACCGCAGCATCGTCGCTGGTTTCCGTTCCGACCAGCAACTGCTTCGGCAGGATGCCGGCGCTGCTCTTTGCGATGATCTGCTCGAGCAGAGCGGGCGCAATCTTGCAGCCGCAGCCCCCGCCGTGGGAGAGGCTGGTGAGGCGCGGAAGCTTGGTCTCGGGTGCATTCATGTGGATACTCGATGGATAAGGCGGATTCTATCGCGAAGATTCATATTGACGATACGCTCTCGCGGTACTACTATTTGACTACCTATGTCGACCCTAGCCACCAGTCTCAAAATCCCGCCCGAGCTCAAAGCGAGGGTAGACGCTGCGGCCCAGGCCGCCGGGAAGTCTGCGCATGCATTCATGCTTGAAGCAATCGAGCATGAAACCGCGCGCGCGGAGCGCTATGAGGCATTCCTTGCCGAAGCTCTGGAAGCCGAGCGGGACATGGATAACACGGGCCTTTACTATGCGGCCGAGGACGTGTTCCGCTACATGACCGCCCGTGCCGAAGGTAAGCGCGCCAGACGTCCAAGGCCCAAGGCTTGGCGCAAATAGCGTTCTCCCAACGCGCGCTGGAGGATTTTGAGCGGGTCTTCACCTCCTACGCCAAAGACGATCCTCAGCTTGCTGCTGCGCAGGTAGCACCCATACGGCAGGCGATCGGAGTCCTCGGCGACCACCCCTTGATCGGTCGTGTCACCAAACACGACCTGCGGGAACTCGTGATCTCCAGAGGAAAGACCGGGTTTCTGGCGCTGTATCGGTTTTCCCCTTCGTTCGATATCGTTCGAGTACTACGCATCCGCCATCAGCGCGAGTTAGGATATCCTCAGGTTTGACGGGCCAGGTTTTGCGGAGAGCGTGGCGGCGTGGGGAGCATACCGACCATGTACGCCAATCCTCTAGGACGGAATCGCCGCGAAGGGGAGGCAGATGCCGGATCGCAGTATCGCTGAGTGGCTCCACTCCATCGGCTTGTCGCAGTATGAAGAGTGTTGAGCTTCCCGTCGCATGCCATCGCGCCCTCGCCGGGAGGCCGCCGGCCACCCACGATATAAACTTGGTAGTGGCGTTCCAGGCCACACCCGGCGACGTCGCCCGCACGTTACGCACTACATTCGCAGAACCGCAGTTCGACCTCGATGAAAAGGCGATCCCGAGCACAATCGATGCGGAAGGCTCCCGGTGTCGAGCTACTCGCCTGACGCCGTCGCAGGACGATTGCATCTGTGAGGTAAAGTAGCATCTCGACCATTCACCATCATTATCCAACCGATGCGCGTCAAACCATCCGCACAACTCACTTTGCGCGACAAGCTCTCCCGACTCACGCTCGCCCAGGCACAGAAGCTTCTCGGTCCGCAAGGTGCCCAACTGCTCGCCAAAGGCGGCGCGCTCGAGATCGACCTCGACACGCAGGTACTGTTTACCGACGAGCGTCTGCAAGTCACGTTTCCCGATTCACGAGTCAAACGCGCCCACGTGGTTACGGTGGCGCTCGATGACGCGCATCGGGACCGACTGCGGATCGACTGCAGCGCTTCGGGCGAACAAGCCCTGCTCTACCGGGCCGCGACGCTGTCGCTGATCCTCGAAGAGAAGACCACGCTGGGACTGGCGGCCGCGCCGGAAGAGGACACGCCGTGGGAAAGTCTTCCCGAAAGCGCACTCGAGGCACGGGCTCTGGCCGAGCGGGCGAAGCGCGCAGAGCAAGAGGCGATGAAGATCAAGGCAACTGCCGCGGCCGTACCCTGGGCAGACTACATCGTCGCGAGCGCCCTCTCCGGAAAGACTTATCGCGTGGCTCTGCGCGGCATGGAGCGCGGGCAGAGCTACTGTTCGTGCCCGGACTTCCGCAAGAATCTGCTGGGAACCTGCAAGCACGTCCTGAAGGTGCAGGCGTGGGTGAAGACAAAGTTCAATACCGCGGCCCTGGCGAAGAAGTGGATGCCGCAGGGCTTCGGCGTATACGCGCGTTATGACCATGCATTGCGCCTAGGTCTGGAGGTTCCGCCGCGCCCATCTGCAGGAGCAAAGCGGATCGTCGATCCCTGGAAAGGTCGTTTCGCACATGAGGGCGCCGAGCTCATCGAGCTGATCGAGACGATACGCAAGCTCTCTCAGCTCGGCGAGGAAGTCACGGTCTATCCCGATGCCGAGGAGATTCTCGGTCAGGCTCTGCACCGGCACCGGATGAGCGAGCTGATAGCGCAGATACGGAGGGACCCCGGCGCGCATCCGCTCAGATGTGAGCTGCTCCAGACCGAACTGCTGCCGTATCAGCTCGACGGCATCGCGTTCGCTGTGGGAGCCGGACGCGCGGTACTAGCCGACGAGATGGGGTTGGGCAAAACCATCCAGGGCGTTGGCGTTGCCGAGCTGCTCGCACGGCAGGCCGGCATCGAGCGCGTGCTGATCGTATGCCCCGCATCGCTCAAGTCGCAGTGGCGCATGGAGATCACGCGCTTCTGCACGCGCAGCGTGCAACTGGTGACGGGGCGTAGCTCCGAGCGTGCGCAGGCGTATGCCGGCGGCGCATTCTTCACGGTGTGCAACTACGAGCAGGTGCTGCGCGACTTCCTCGACATCGAGCGCACGCGCTGGGACCTCATCATCCTCGACGAGGCACAGCGCATCAAGAACTGGGAGGCGAAGACCAGCCGTATCATCAAGTCACTGCACTCACCGTTCGCCTTGGTGCTCACCGGCACGCCGCTCGAGAACCGGCTCGACGATCTCTACTCCGTGGTCGAGTTCATCGACGAGCGCCGGCTCGGCCCTGCGTACCGTTTCATCAACCGACACCGCGTTGCGAGCGAAACCGGAAAAGTCTTGGGGTATAAGAACCTCCATGCCCTGCGCGCTCGCCTGGAGGCGGTGCTTCTGCGCCGCACGCGTGCAAGCGTGGCGCTGGAGCTCCCGCCGCGCACCACCGAGATCTTACGCATCACGCCGACCGACGAGCAACTTCAGCTCCATGGTGCGCAGATGCAGGTGGTACAGTCAGTTACGCGCAAGCGGTTCATCAGCGAGATGGACCTGCTCCGGCTGCAGAAAGCCCTGCTGCTTGCGCGCATGTCGGCGAACAGCACATTTCTGGTGGACAAGCAACCACCCGGCTACTCCACCAAGCTCGAGCGTATCGACGAGCTTCTCGAAACGCTGTGTGCGGAACGTGGCCGCAAGCTGCTGCTGTTCAGCGAATGGACCACCATGCTCGATCTCGTGGAGCCGATTCTCAAGCGCCTGCGGGCCGGCTTCGTGCGCCTGGATGGCAGCGTGCCGCAGAAGCAGCGCCAGCAGCTCGTGTCGCGGTTCAACGCCGATGCCGCCTGCCGCGCGTTTCTCACCACCAATGCCGGCTCGACCGGCCTCAATCTGCAAGCTGCCGACACGGTCATCAACATCGATCTGCCATGGAATCCGGCGCTGCTGGAGCAACGCATTGCGCGCGCGCATCGGATGGGTCAAAAGCGGCCGGTGCAGGTGTATCTGCTGGTCACGGAAGACACCATCGAAGAGAATCTTCTCGCCACACTCTCAGCCAAGCACGAGCTGGCCGCCGCCGTGCTCGATCCCGACTCCAATCTGGAGGAGGTGCAGCTTGCGAGCGGCATGGAGGAGCTCAAGCGCCGGCTCGAATCGTTGCTTGGCGCCCGACCTGAAGCAGCGCCGGACCTCTCCATGCGTGAAAGAGCTGAAGCAGCTGCGTTGCTCCAACGCCGGGAACGGGTTGCGGAAGCGGGAGGGCACTTGCTCGCTGCGGCATTCTCCTTCTTGAGCGAGATGCTTCCGGCGTCGGCCTCCGCGACGCCAGCCCCGGAAGCGGTTGCGGCGGTCAAGGCCGGTCTTCGTCAATGCGTGGAGACCGGCGACGACGGCAAGATCCGGCTCGCGGTCACCTTGCCCGGCGCGGAAGCGCTGGACGGGCTGGCGGCAGCGCTGGCGAGGCTGATCGACGCCGGCAGCGAATCGGGCTTCTCGACGCAGCATCCGGCACCGGTCGGTGCAGTCGCGAGCAGCCCAAGCGTATTGCCGCGGGCGAGTTGAAGGTGCAGAGGCTTGCGAAATTCTCGATTAGGCCTTGCGCCGCCATCGGACGGGGAGCTGGTAACCCATGCATCGATCTACTCACAGAGGTCGAGCCGAGTGGCATATTGTCTTTGGTCAGTGTCGATATCGAAGTGCCGGTGCAACAACTGTTCGAGAGCGTATGACCGTCGGGCACGTCGCGATACTTGCCCCCTCCCCGGCCCTCCCCCGCTTCGCAAGGGAGGGAGAATCAAGGTAACCGCAAGTGCTCTCTGTGGTTCAAGATTTGGTACAACAAGCTCTGATCACCGAACCCCCACTCGCTCCGCAATCGCCAAGATCCGCTTCATCGACCGGATCACCGGCAGCTCCATCAGTTCGTTGTCCACGACCACCAGCCCGGTGGGACTCTGCTCGAACGCGGCGACGCATTTCTTTGCACGAGCGATTTGCTCAGCAGTCGGGGTGAAAGCCTCATGGATGATGGCAAGCTGGTTCGGATGGATCGACGCCTTGCCGGTAAAACCCAACCGCGCGCACGCTTGCGCCTCTGTGCGTAAGCCCTCGGGATCGTCCAGATTCAGATACGGCACGTCGAGCAGATCGATGCCTGCGCTCGCCGCCGCATGCACCAGCCGCGAGCGCGCGTACAAGAGCGGCTCCCACGCCTTCTGGCAGCGCAAATCAGCGGACATGTCGACGCCGCCCAGAATGATCGAATCGATCCGCTCACTCGAGCGCGCAATTTCCATCGCCCGCTCGAGGCCCTGGTTGGTCTCGATGATCACACAGAAGCGGATGTGCTGCGTGAGGGTTGTCGACAAGATCGTGTCGAGCAACTGCACCTCTTCCGCCGACTTCACCTTCGGGATCATGATCGACGGCGGCGGCGACAGGGTCTCGAGAATGGCCTGTAGATCCTTCAACCCATGCAGCGTGGAGATGCTGTTGATGCGCAGCATATGCTCGACGTGCGGATGCGTCTGCTGAGCAAACAGCGGCAGTGTGAGCTTGCGGCCCTCATCCTTGCGATCCAGCGCAACCGCGTCCTCCAGATCGACGCATACGATGTCGGCGCCGGCATCGAGCGCTTTCGCATACCGATCGGGACGCAAGCCGGGCACGAACAGCAGGCTGCGGCGAGGGCGGATGGTGCTCTCTGGACGGATCATGAGATTTTCCTTGTATGTGTCGTGTCTTGAATGCCCAACGAGCGCGTGTCTAGCCTGGGCGCCCCCTCCCCAGCCCCTCCCCCGCTTCGCAAGGGAGGGAGCAACAGCGTGGGATTCGCATGCACTGCAGAATGCTCAGTATTTCCCGCGAGCGCCTCGACGCCACTGACCGCGTCCTTGACGGCACGCTCGCCCAGCAACCGCGCTTTCGCCTGCGCATACTCTCCACACAGCCGTTCGATCAACTCACGCGCCGAGGGCACATCATCGATGTTGCCAACGCCCTGCCCCGCACCCCAGATATCCTTCCACGCCTTCACGGGCGTGCCGGCGAAATTCATCGCCTTCTTGTCTGCCGTCGGCAGGTTGTCCGGATCCAGGCCCTGAGCCGCGATGCTGGACTTGAGATAATTGCCGTGCACTCCGGAGAAGAACGGCGTGTACACGATGTCGACCGCGGCGCTGTCCAGAATCATCTGCTTGTAGCTGTCCACCGCGTTCGCCTCGCGTGTCGCAATGAAGCGCGTGCCGACGTAAGCGAAGTCTGCACCGAGCACTTCGGCAGCGAGAACGCCGAAGCCATCCGTGATCGAGCCTGACAGCGCGATCGGCCCGTCGAAGAAACGCCGCACTTCACGCACCAGCGCGAAGGGGCTCAGCGTGCCGGCATGTCCGCCTGCGCCTGCGCACACGAGAATCAGCCCATCCACGCCGGCCTCCAGCGCTTTCTGTGCATGACGCATCGAGATCACGTCGTGGAAAACGACACCGCCGTAAGCATGAATCTCCTTCACCACGTCGGTAGGCGCGCGCAGGCTCGTGATGATCATCGGCACGCGATGACGCACACACACCTCGAGGTCGTGCTCGAGCCGGTCGTTGGTCTGATGGATGATCTGGTTCACGGCGAACGGCGCTACCTTGTGTCCGGGGTGGGCGCGGCGATGCTCGTCAAGCACCGTCTGGATCTTCTCGATCCAGGTCTCCAGAGCCTCGGCCGGGCGCGCATTGAGCGCCGGGAAAGATCCGATCACCCCGCTCAAACATTGGGCGATCACCAGATCGGGATTGGATACGATGAACATCGGCGCTCCGATGACCGGGAGCGCCATCTGGCTGCGCAGTTTGTGGGCCAATGACACGAAACAGTCCTCTTTGTTGATAATGCAACGTGCGGTGATTACGATGATGCCAAAGGTATCACAGGTAGATCCGCTTGCCATGGCTTTGCGCCCGCCCCGGCCTTTCGCATCGGCTTGCGTCCCTGTGTAGAATGGCGGACACAATCGCAATGCCCTTCAGAGGCAGACAATGAAAATCACCGCCATCGAAACCATCAATCTGGACGAGTTTCCCAATGTCTTATGGGTGCACGTCCACACCGACGAAGGCATCGTAGGGCTGGGTGAGACCTTCTACGCCGTCGAGCCGGTCATCGCCCACATCCACCAGACGCTCGCCCCCTATCTGCTGGGCAAGGATCCGCTCACCATCGACAAGCACAGCCGCTGGTTTCTCAACAGCTATCTGGGCTTCAAGAGTGTCGCCGCGGAAATGCGTGCGGCATCCGCGGTCGATATCGCGCTGTGGGACATTCTGGGTCAACTCACCCAGCAACCGATCTACCAGTTGCTCGGAGGGGCCACCCGCGATCAGGTGCGCGCGTACAACACCTGTGCCGGCTACCAGTACGTGCGTGCCAAGCCGGTGCAGGGCACGGCCAATTTCGGCATGCCCACCGGGCTGGACAAATATCAGCCGTACGAGGATCTGGTGGGCTTCATGAAATACGCCGATGAGCTCGCGCAATCGCTGCTGTCGGAAGGCTACACCGGCATGAAGATCTGGCCGTTCGACGAGTACGCCGAAGCTTCTAACGGCACATATATTTCGAACGCGGACTTGAAGAAGGCGATGCAGCCGTTCGAGAAAATCCGCAAGGCGGTCGGCGACAAGATGGACATCCACGTCGAGTTCCACTCGCTGTGGAACCTGCCCACCGCGATCAAGATCGCGAAAGCGCTCGAGCAATTCGACCCCTTCTGGTACGAGGATCCGATCAAGATGGACAACCTCGACGCCGTCGCCGATTATGCGCATCGGACCAACGTGTGGGTCACGGCCAGCGAAACGCTCGGCACGCGCTGGGGCTTCCGCGATCTGTTCGAGAAGCGCGCCGCCAGTGTGTGCATGCTGGATGTCGGATGGTGCGGGGGCTTGAGTGAATCCAAAAAGATCGCGACGCTCGCCGAGTGTTATCAGCTTCCCGTCGCTCCGCATGACTGCACCGGACCGATTCTACTCACCGCATCGGTGCACCTGTCGATGAATTGCCCGAATACACTGGTGCAGGAAGTGGTGCGTGCTTTCTATCACGACTGGTACGGCAAGCTGGTGACGGCGCTG
>JBGQKF010000001.1:0-43690 GCA_041499435.1 Gammaproteobacteria bacterium | reverse complement strand
ATCCGCTGAGCGCGAAATCTCGCTGTTGTCCGGCAACGCGGTGCTCGAGGGATTGCGGCGTGCCGGTGTCGATGCGCATGGATTCGATCCCGCGGAGCGCGAGCTGTTCGACTTGAAGCGAGAAGGCTTTGAACGCGTGTTCATCGCGTTGCATGGCCGGTATGGCGAGGATGGGACTGTGCAAGGCGCGCTGGAGCTGCTCGGTATTGCCTACACCGGCAGCGGCGTGATGTCCTCGGCACTGTGCATGGACAAGGTGCGCACCAAGCTGGTGTGGCTCGCTGTGGGTTTGCCCACACCGCGCTTCCAGGTGATCACCGCGCAGAGCGATTGGGGTCACCTAGCCAAGGACCTCGGCCTGCCGCTGATCGTGAAGCCCGCGCACGAAGGCTCCACCATCGGATTGTCGAAAGTCGCGCGCCGCGATGATCTTCCTGTGGCGTACGAGCTCGCTGCCCGCCACGACAAGCTCGTGCTCGCGGAAGAGTTCATCGCGGGCGACGAGCTCACCGGCGCGTTCCTCGGCGATCAGGCGCTGCCGCTCATTCGGATCGAGGCGCCTCAGGGCAACTACGATTACCAGAACAAGTATTTCACCGACGACACCAAATATTTCTGTCCGTGCGGGCTGACGCCGAACGAAGAGCGTGCGCTTCAGGATCTGGTCATGCGCAGCGCGCAAGCACTCGGTTGCAGCGGTTGGGGACGCGCCGATCTCATCCGCCGTCGCGACGGCAGCGTATCGCTGCTGGAAATGAATACCTCGCCCGGCATGACCGGACACAGTCTGGTCCCGATGGCGGCGAAGGCGGCCGGGATCTCATTCGATGAGCTGGTGGTGCGCATTCTGGAGGCGGCGCATGTGGGATAACCACCGTCTGCTGAGCGGCATCGCCACCGGGCTGTATGCGGTCGCCGGCCTGCTGCTCGCGTATGCCATCGGCGTTGCGGTCGTGCGTTTGCCGATCTTCCCGATACGCGAGGTTGAAGTGAGCGGTCAGATCGCGCATACCACCCAGAACCAGGTGCAGCAGATCGTGGCGCACGAGCTGAAGGGCAACTTCTTCACGCTGGATCTGGAGCAGGCGCGTGCGGCGTTCGAAAAATTGCCCTGGGTGCGTAAGGCCAATGTGCGCCGTCAGTGGCCCGATCATCTGCTGGTCGAGCTTGAGGAGCAGGTCGCGGTTGCGCGCTGGCGCGACAGTGCGCTGGTGAACCCTTACGCCGAGGTGTTTCAAGCGGCCAGCAATGACGTGCTGCCGGTGTTCGTCGGTCCTGACGGCACGGCCCCCGAGGTCTACCGGCACTACCAGTCGTTCAGCCGGACGCTGGCCCCCCTAGGCAAGCGCCCCAGGGAAATCGTGCTTTCCGATCGCGGCGCGTGGCGTGTGACGCTCGAGAATGGCGAGGTTCTCGAGCTCGGCCGTGAGCAGATGGATGAACGGTTGCAACGGTTTGTCGCGGCCTACCCGCGCACGCTCGCACAACTGTCGGCGATGCGCTTGCGCATCGACCTGCGCTATCCCAACGGTTTTACGGTACGTGGAGGTTGAATCAGGGCGTGGATATGAACAAGCCGAAGGACAGCAAAAACCTGATCGTGGGATTGGACATCGGAACCTCCAAGATCGTCGCGATGGTGGCGGAGATTCGGCCCGAAGGCGGCTTCGATGTCGTGGGGTACGGCAGCCACCCGTCACGCGGATTGAAGAAGGGCGTGGTGGTCAACATCGAGTCGACGGTGAATGCCATCCAGCGTGCGCTGGAGGAAGCGGAGCTCATGGCCGACTGCAAGATCCGCGAGGTGTTCACCGGGATTGCCGGCAGTCACATCAAGAGCTTCAACTCGCACGGCATGGTGGCGATCAAAGATCGCGAGGTGAACCAGATCGACGTGGCGCGCGTGATCGAGACCGCCAAGGCGGTCAATATCCCTACCGATCAGCAGATCCTGCACATCCTCAACCAGGAATTCATCATCGACGGCCAGGAGGATGTGCGCGAGCCGCTCGGCATGAGCGGGGTGCGTCTCGAGGTCAAGGTGCACATCGTTACCGGGGCCGTGTCGGCTGCGCAGAACATCATGAAATGTGTGCGCCGCTGCGGCCTCGAAGTCCAGGACTTGATTCTGCAACCGCTCGCCTCGGCGATGGCGGTGCTGTCCGAGGACGAGAAGGATCTGGGCGTGTGTCTGGTGGACATCGGCGGGGGTACTTCCGACATTGCCGTGTTCACGCAGGGCGCCATCCGTCATACCGCCGTCATCCCGATCGCCGGCGATCAGATCACCAATGACATCGCCATGGCATTGCGCACGCCCACCAAGGACGCCGAAGAGATCAAGCGCCGCTACGGCTGCGCGCTGCGCGAGCTCGCCGAGTCGCAGCAGATGGTCGATGTGCCCGGTGTCGGCGAGCGCAGCTCACGCCAGCTCTCGCGCCAGACGCTCGCCGAAGTGATCGAGCCGCGTGTCGAGGAGCTCTATTCGCTGATTCAAGCTGAACTGCGGCGCAGCGGCTTCGAAGAGCTGCTGTCTTCGGGCGTGGTCATCACCGGCGGCAGCAGTGTGATGCAGGGCATGGTCGAGCTCGGCGAGGAGATCTTTCACATGCCGGTGCGGGTGGGTACGCCCAACTACATCGGCGGCCTGGCTGAGGTGGTGCGCAATCCGCGCTACTCGACCGTAGTGGGATTGCTTATGGCGGGCCTGACCGAGCATGAGCGTGAGCAGATCGTGCGCATGCAGAGCGCCTCGTTCAAGCAGGTGTTCGATCGCATGAAGACATGGATTCAGGGCAATTTTTGAACGGGACGGCGGCGCGCGGAAGAGTGCCGGCGAAAGATTGAAAGCGTAGTTGATTCGATCAATCCAGCGAAGAGGAGACTTGCATGTTCGAGCTCGTGGAGACATTACCCCAGGAAGCAGTGATCAAAGTAGTCGGTGTCGGCGGTTGCGGCGGCAACGCCGTGGATCACATGATCGACATGGGTGTGCAGGGCGTGGAGTTCATCTGCGCGAATACCGATGCGCAGGCGTTGTCGCGCAACAAGGCGAAGACCCTCATGCAGCTCGGCTCCAATGTCACCAAGGGCCTGGGGGCAGGCGCCAACCCGGAAGTGGGCCGGCAGGCTGCGCTCGAAGATCGCGAGCGCATCACGGAGCTGATCGAGGGCGCCGACATGCTGTTTCTCACAGCAGGCATGGGCGGGGGCACCGGCACCGGCGCGGCTCCTGTCGTGGCTGAGGTGGCGCGCGAGCTCGGCATACTCACCGTCGCGGTAGTTACCAAGCCGTTCGTGTTCGAAGGCAAGCGCCAGCGGGTCGCACACGAGGGCTTAGAGGCGCTGTCGCGCCACGTCGACTCGCTGATCGTGATCCCGAACGAGAAGCTGATGCAGGTGCTCGGCGAAGAGGTGAGCATGCTGGATGCCTTCAAGGCCGCAAACGGCGTCCTGCACGGTGCGGTCGCAGGCATTGCGGAGGTGATCAACTGTCCCGGCATGATCAATGTCGACTTCGCCGATGTGCGCACGGTGATGTCCGAAATGGGTATGGCGATGATGGGCTCGGCGATCGGCTCGGGGCCGCATCGGGCCACCTCCGCCGCCGAACAGGCCGTGGCCAGCCCGTTACTCGAGGATGTCAATCTCGCCGGAGCGCGGGGCGTGCTGGTGAACATTACCGCCAACGCAACCCTCAAGATGAAAGAGGTAAATGACGTTATGGCTACGGTCCGCGCTTTTACCGCAGAGGACGCTACGGTGATCGTGGGCACGGTGATCGACGAGGAAATGACCGACGCGCTGCGGGTGACCGTCGTGGCGACGGGATTGGGCGCGGCCGTGGTCAACCGGACGCAGAACAAGCCGTTGACTGTCGTCAAAACCGGAACCGACACCGGTCCGGTCGAAGTCGTCGACTACGAACAGCTCGAGGCCCCTGCGGTGATGCGCCGGCGCACGCGCGAATCGACCGTCGAAGCGATGCGGCAGTCCGGGGTCGAGTTGCTCGATATTCCGGCATTTCTGCGCAAGCAGGCGGATTAGGTGACGGTACATGACGACACCATCTACGTCAGTGCCATATCATGTGCGCTTTGCACGCGAGCTTGGCGGGTTACAACAGATTTTGTCTACGCTTCAGGACTGGATTGTGTATACTAACAGAATCAGTTCCTTAGCCACCTCTTCTGAGATGGCCTCATGATACGACAGCGCACACTTAAAAATATCGTCCGGGCCACCGGCGTGGGGTTACACACGGGCGAGAAGGTCTATATGACTTTACGCCCAGCCGCACCTGATACCGGTATTGTGTTTCGTCGCATCGATTTGCCGCAGCCAGTCGACATCCGAGCTCATGCGTTGTCGGTGGGAGACACTCGTTTGTCATCGTGTATCGGTCGCGATGCTGCCAAGGTTGCCACGGTGGAGCATTTGATGTCCGCCTTCGCGGGCCTCGGCGTTGACAATGCGTATGTCGACCTGACTGCTGGCGAAGTGCCCATCATGGACGGCAGCGCCGGGCCGTTCATCTTCCTGCTGCAGTCTGCCGGGATTGCGGAGCAGGCGGCAGCGAAAAAATTCATCCGCGTGCTGCACACGGTGGAGGCTCGCGAAGGCGACAAGTGGGCCAAGTTCGATCCCTACAACGGGTTTCGCATCGACTTCAGCATCGCGTTCAATCATCCGGTGTTCCAGCAATCGAAGCAGCGCATTCAAGTCGATTTCGCCACCACATCGTATGTAAAAGAAATTGCGCGGGCGCGTACGTTCGGTTTCATGCAGGATGTCGAAACCATGCGCGCGCAGGGGCTGGGCCTCGGCGGCAGCCTCGACAACGCGGTGGTGATGGACGAGTACCGCGTGCTCAACTCGGACGGCCTGCGCTACGAGGATGAGTTCGTGAAGCACAAGGTGCTCGACGCGATCGGCGATCTGTATCTGCTCGGCCACCCCCTGATCGGGACGTTCAGCGCGCACAAGTCTGGCCACGCACTCAACAACAAGATCGCTCGCGCCCTGCTCGAGAACAAGGCGGCGTGGGAGTTCGTCAGCTTCGAGGCGTCCGAAGACGCACCCGCGTTCGTGAGCCTGCAGACGCAGTACACCTAGCCCGGATCGTGCTCACCTTCGTCGTTCTGGGGCGCGTCATCCTGGCCGTGTGAGCGCTCGCCGTGTTCCACCAGGCGCGAGAGGGCCTGCCGTAACGGCGAATCGGGGAGCGCGTCGCGCAGCTGCGCGAAGCTTTCCAGTCCTTGCCGCGTGATGTGCGGACGAGGAGTTCTCGGCACTGGAGGAGCGGGCTCCGCAACTTGCACTTCCACTCGGATTGCAGTAACCTCCGGCTCGCTTTTAACAATTTCAGAGACAATTCGGGGCACTAGTTGCCGTAGCTTGGCGGCAACAGCGCTGGTGTCTGCAGCAATAACCAGCGTTCCCGAGCGTTCATCGGCCACCCTGCTTCGCCTGGCCAGCTCCTCTGGGATGGCCGCACGGTAGACCTGTTGCAGTGCCGCGAGCCGGCTCGCGCGCATGTGAATTGCTTTCAGGTCATCAAGACGGGCTATCAGCGAGCCGATAACGTGAGCAGTCACAATCAAAATTCCAGGCGTCTCAGGGGGAAACGATGAATGTCATTCTAGTTTCCAACGGCACCTCCAAGGCCAGGTCTTTTATCCTTGGTACCCCGCAGGTCGCCCTGCTGGGGGTCGGTATCTTCCTCGCTGTGATCTCGCTCGCTGTCCTCCTGCACTACTTCTCGTTGCGTTACGCCGTGATGAACGACAGCCCCTATCTGCGCTCGCTGCTGGTCAGTCTGCAGGCACAGGAGAATGAGCGCATGCAATCTTATATGCGGGACAGCCTCAATACCATGGCATCGAAACTGGGCGAGCTGCAGGCGCGCGTGCTCCGTATCGATGCTTTGGGCGAGCGTCTGACCAAGGTAGCCGGGTTGAAGCCTCAGGACTTCATGTTCGATCGTGTGCCGGCGCGTGGCGGCGCGGACTCGAGCATGCCCTCCGCGGAAATTTCGATGAAGCAGCTGGGCACAACGCTCGATCAGATGTCCCGGGACCTGGAAGATCGCACCGACAAGCTGCGCGTGCTGGAATCCATGCTGACCGAAGACAGCGCCAAGCGCCAGCTCGTGCCCAGCGGGATGCCGGTGGAAGACGGCTTCTACTCCTCCAATTTCGGCTGGCGCATCGATCCGTTCACCGGCCTGAACGCGTTTCATGAGGGTATGGACTTCATGGCCGAGGAAGGCACCGTGATCCACGCGGCGGCCGGCGGCGTGGTGGTCTACGCGGGCGTGCATCCTCAGTATGGTAATATGGTCGAGATCGACCACAACAACGACCTGATGACGCGTTATGCCCATGCCTCGAAGCTGCTGGTCAAGGTGGGCGACGTGGTACTGCGCGGTAGTAAAATCGCCAACGTCGGGAACACGGGCCGCTCCACTGGTACTCACCTGCACTTCGAGGTGCGCTACAGAGGCGTCGCGCAGAACCCCGCGCGCTTCTTACGAATGCCCGGCTGATACAAAGATTGCCGCGCGAGGGGCGAGGGTCGATCGAGGCCTTCGCCCCTCTTGCTTTTGGCGGCCGCGGATCGCATCTCAAGTTGACCTGATCGCCTGAGAAGCTGGAGAACGCCGAGCGCCCAGTCACGGATATCCGATGATACCTACCCTGCTCAAGAAGATATTTGGCAGCCGCAACGAGCGGCTGATCAAGAAATACTCCCACAGCGTCCGCGCAATCAATGCTCTGGAGCCGCAGATCGAAGCGCTCAGCGACGAGCAGTTGCGCGCCAAGACCGACGAATTCAAGCGGCGCGTCGCCGAGGGTGCCACGCTCGATGAGTTATTGCCGGAAGCTTTCGCCGTCGTACGCGAGGCAGGCAAGCGCACGCTCAACATGCGGCATTTCGACGTGCAGCTCATCGGCGGCATGGTACTGCACTACGGCAAGATCGCAGAGATGCGCACCGGCGAAGGCAAGACGCTGGTGGCAACCCTGCCTGCTTATCTGAATGCGCTGGCCGGCACCGGCGTGCATGTAGTTACGGTCAACGACTACCTCGCTCAGCGCGATGCGGCGTGGATGGGCAAGCTGTATGGGTTCCTCGGTCTTACGATCGGAGTCAACCTTTCGCAGATGGACCACGACGCGAAGCAGCAGGCCTATGCCGCCGACATCACCTATGGCACCAACAACGAATTCGGCTTCGACTATCTGCGCGACAACATGGTCTACCAGACCGGCGATCGCGTGCAGCGCAAGCTCACTTATGCCATCGTCGACGAGGTCGATTCGATCCTGATCGACGAGGCGCGCACCCCGCTCATCATTTCCGGTCAGGCCGACGACACCACCGATCTGTACTACAAGATCGACGAGCTGGTGCCGCGGCTGCAGCGCCAGGCGGAAGAGAACGGGCCCGGCGATTTCAGCGTCGATGAGAAGGCGCATCAAGTGCTGCTCACCGAGGCCGGACACGAGCGCGCGGAAGAGCTGCTCACCAGCGCGGGCCTGCTGCTCGAGGGCAGCAGCCTGTACGACGCCACCAACATCACGCTGATGCATCATGTGTACGCGGCACTGCGTGCGCACAATCTTTTCCATCGCGACCAGCACTACGTCGTGCAAAACGACGAAATCATCATCGTCGATGAATTTACCGGTCGCCTGATGCCGGGGCGCCGCTGGTCGGACGGGCTGCACCAGGCGGTAGAGGCCAAGGAGCGCGTGAAGATCCAGCGCGAGAATCAGACGCTCGCCTCGATCACCTTCCAGAACTACTTCCGCATGTACAAGAAGCTCGCCGGTATGACCGGTACCGCGGATACCGAGGCGTACGAGTTCCAGCAGATCTACAACCTGGAAACGGTGGTCATCCCCACGCACATGGACATGATCCGCGAAGATCGTATGGATCAGGTGTTCAAGACCAAGCGCGAGAAAGTCCAGGCGGTGATCAACGACATCAAGGACTGCTACGAGCGCGGTCAGCCGGTCCTGGTGGGCACCACATCCATTGAAAACTCCGAGGAGCTGTCGCATTTCTTGGACGGCGCCAAGTTGCCGCACCAGGTGCTCAACGCCAAACAGCACGCGCGCGAGGCGGAGATCATCGCGCAGGCGGGCCGCCCGAAGATGGTGACCATCGCCACCAACATGGCGGGCCGCGGCACCGATATCGTGCTGGGCGGCAATCCCGAGCCCGAGGCCAATCGCATCGAGGCCGACGAGTCCCTCGACGTTGAGACCCGCAAAGCTCGCGTCGCGCAATTGCGCAAGGACTGGCAGAAGCTGCACGATCAGGTGGTGGGGAGCGGAGGCTTGCACATCGTGGGCACCGAGCGTCACGAATCCCGCCGTATCGACAATCAGCTGCGCGGCCGCTCCGGCCGGCAGGGCGATCCGGGGTCGAGCCGCTTCTATCTCGCGCTGGAAGATCCGTTGCTGCGCATTTTCGCGTCCGACCGCGTCGCCTCGATCATGGATCGCCTGAAAATGCCCGAAGGCGAGGCGATCGAGCACCCCTGGGTGACCCGCGCCATCGAAAATGCGCAGCGCAAAGTGGAAGCGCGTAACTTCGATATTCGCAAGCAATTGCTCGAGTACGACGACGTAGCGAACGATCAGCGCCGCGTGATCTACCAGCAGCGCAACGAGCTCCTGGAAAGCGACGACATCTCCGATACCATCCGCGCCATGCGTGAGGGGACGGTGAACGACATGATCAGCGTGCACGTGCCGCCCGGCAGCATCGACGAGCAGTGGGACATCCCCGCGCTGGAACGGGCACTGGCGGCCGAGCTCACCTTGCAGGTACCGATCGCGCAATGGTTGAAGCACGAGGAGTCGCTCGACGAACAGCAGCTGCGCCAGAAGATCATCGACGCGGGACACGCGCATTACGAGGCGAAGCTCGCGCAGGTCGAGCGCGAGGCGTTGCATCACTTCGAGCGCGCCGTCATGTTGCAGACGCTGGACAATCACTGGCGAGAGCACCTGGCCGCACTCGATCACCTGCGCCAGGGCATCCATCTGCGCGGCTACGCGCAGAAGAATCCCAAGCAGGAGTACAAGCGCGAAGCCTTCGAGCTGTTCTCGCTGATGCTCGATTCCGTGCGCAACGAAGTGACGCGCATCCTCATGACCGTGCAGATACGCGGAGAACAGGACGTCGCTGCGGTGGAAGAACCGGTCGAGCTGCAGAACGTGAGCTATCAGCACGCCGAGTACGACTCCGCGCTTGCGCCGGAGGAAGAGGAAGAGCAAGTTGCCGAGGCGGCTGTAGCCACCGCACCCAAGCCGCAACCGTTCGTGCGGCAGGGCGAAAAGGTGGGGCGCAACGATCCATGCCCCTGCGGCTCAGGCAAGAAGTACAAGCAATGCCACGGACGGCTGGCTTGAGCGGTTGCGTCTGGCTGACCGGTCTGCGTTAACACACCAGCTCGCATTCAAGGGGGAGCGCGACGAAGTGGCAGTGAACTTGAGTGCGCCGCGCGCTGATCAGCTGTTGGCCGTTTCCGGCGTCGAGCTCGGCACCGCTGCCGCGCATATCCGCAAGCCCGGTCGCCTCGATCTCCTCGTCGTCCGACTTTCCGAAGGCACGCGCGTAGCCGGCATCTTCACCCGGAACCGCTTTTGCGCTGCACCGGTGGTGGTGGCGCGCGAGCATCTCGCCCATGGTCGGCCACTGCGCGCGCTCGTAGTCAACACCGGTAATGCGAACGCCGGCACGGGTGAGCAGGGGCTCTCGGCGGCACGGCGGACCTGCCTCGAGGTCGCGCGCGTGCTCGACTTCAAAGAAGAACAGGTATTGCCATTTTCCACCGGCGTGATCATGGAGCCGCTGCCGGTCGAGCGCATCGCCGCCGGTTTGCCTGCGTGTGTGAGCGACCTCAAGGAGGACAACTGGCTCGCCGCCGCAAACGCCATCATGACCACCGATACCCTACCAAAGGCGGTGTCGGAGCGGATCGACCTGGACGGTGGACCGGTCACTATCACCGGGATCGCGAAGGGCGCGGGCATGATTCATCCGGATATGGCCACCCTGCTCGCATTCATTGCGACCGATGCCAACCTGCCTCAGGCACTAATGGAGCACGCTCTGCGCGACGCGGCTGACCGCTCCTTCAATGCCATCACGGTGGATGGCGACACGTCCACTAACGATTCTCTGATTCTGATGGCCAGCGGTCGCAGCCGTGCGGATGAGATCATCGACGCGTCGAGCGCGGCGTACGCCCGGTTCCGCGACGCTCTCAGCGACGTGGCGCAGCGTCTGGCGCAGGCGATCATCCGCGACGGCGAAGGAGCGACCAAGTTCATCACGGTGCGCGTTGAAAAAGGTGCGTCCACCGATGAGTGCCGCAAGGTGGCTTTCGCCATCGCCCACTCACCGCTGGTCAAGACCGCCTTCTTCGCTTCGGACCCCAACCTGGGTCGCCTGCTGGCCGCGATCGGCTACGCCGGGATCCACGACTTGAACGTCGAGCACGTGGATCTGTATCTGGACGACGTGCACGTGGCCCAGCGCGGCGGCCGCCATCCGGGATACACGGAGGCGGATGGACAGCGGGTGATGCGACAGCCTGAGATCACCGTGCGTGTCGTCCTGAACCGAGGTGCGCAGCAGGCTACCGTGTGGACATGCGATCTGTCGCATGACTATGTGACTATCAATGCGGAATACAGGACCTGAGTGAGGAGCCGTGATTCGTGATTCGTGAATGGTGATTCGTAGCCAGCAACGCGTCATGCCCTACAAATCACGAATCACGAGTCAGGAGTCACGAATCACCACCTTCTATGGATGAACTGACCAGATTCCTCGAGCGTGCCCAGGCACTGATCGAGCGGGTGGAGCGCCTGCTGCCCCCCGATGCCAGCCCGCCCGATTTCGCTGCATTCACGGCATTTCGCTGGCGCCGTCACAACGGACGCGGTTTTTTTCAGCCGGTGCAGCGTCCGCATCGCATTCGGCTGCAGGATCTGTGCGGCGTCGAGCGGCAGAAGCACCTCATTGCGCAGAACACGTTGCAGTTCGTGCGTGGCTTGCCGGCCAACAATGTGCTGCTCACCGGAGCGCGTGGAACGGGTAAATCTTCACTGGTGAAGGCGGTCCTCAACGAGCACGCGCATCAGGGTTTGCGCTTAATCGAGGTCGATAAACAGGATCTCATGGATCTGCCGAGTATCATCGATAGCGTGGCGGCACAACCGTTGCGCTTCATTTTGTTCTCGGACGACCTGTCCTTCGCCGCCGACGAACCCGGATACACCTCCCTCAAGGCGGTGCTGGACGGCTCAATGGCGGCAACGCCGGACAACATCCTGCTCTATGCCACTTCGAATCGGCGCCATCTGATGCCCGAGTACATGCAGGAAAATCTGGAAACGAAATACCTCGGTGACGAGATTCATCCCGGCGAAAGCGTGGAGGAAAAGATCTCGCTGTCCGAGCGTTTCGGCCTGTGGATTTCCTTCTATCCGTTCGACCAGGACGAATACCTGACGATCGTGCGTTACTGGCTCGGACAATACGGCGTGCCCAATGTCGACGACGAGCAGACGCGCCAGGAAGCCCTGCAATGGGCGCTGCAACGCGGCTCGCGCAGCGGACGTGTCGGTTGGCAGTTCGCGCGCGACTGGGCGGGACGGCACGGCGTTGGCTCCGTGCCTTCGTCAGCGCCGCGCTGAAGCTCATGGACGATGCGGCCGCGCGGCCGGTCGAGGTCGTTGCCGCCGTCATACAGCGCCCCGGTGGGGCTTTCCTCCTCGCCCAGCGCCCGCAGGGTAAAGTCTATGCCGGCTACTGGGAGTTCCCCGGCGGCAAGGTGGAGCATGCGGAGCCCCCGGCCACCGCACTGACACGCGAGTTGCACGAAGAGCTCGGGATCGAAGTCGAGCGTGCGCTGCCGTGGATTGCGCGCGAGTATGTCTACGCGCACGCTCACGTCCGGTTGAATTTTTTCCGTGTAACGCGCTGGCGAAACGAGCCTGCCCCCAGAGAAGCACAAGCGCTCACCTGGCAGCGCCTGCCCGACATCACCGTCGCGCCCATGCTGCCGGCCAACGGTCCGATCCTGCGCGCGCTGGCGCTGCCTCCCGTGCTGGCGATCTCCGACGTCGAGCAGCGCGGCGAAGCGCAGTTTCTTGCTCGGCTCGATGGCGCGCTGGCGAGGGGTCTGCGGCTGGTGATGGTGCGCGAGAAGCAGATGCCGCACGAGCGACTGGCGCAACTGGTGAGTGTGATCATCGCTCGTTGCAGACCCTGGGGCGCGCGCGTGCTCGTGAATGGCGATCTGGGTCTCGCGCATGAGAGCGCCGCCGATGGTGTGCACTTGCCAGCGGCACAGCTCATGACCATGGATGCCCGTCCGCAGATCGAGTGGTGCTCGGCTTCCTGTCACAACGAGAGAGAGCTCGCGCGGGCGGCAGCGCTCGGTCTGGACTTCGTGGTGCTGGGTCCGGTGCGCTCGACGCCGACCCATCCGCGTGCTTCGCTCCTCGGCTGGGAACATTTCCAACGCCTGATTGCCGCCTATCCGCTACCGGTCTATGCGCTCGGCGGCATGCGGGTGGAAACCCTGCAGGCGGCCTGCGCAGCGGGCGCGCAGGGTGTGGCGATGATCCGTGGCGCCTGGAATACGCCTCAGTCCTTTCCTTCGGACTGGTCCGGCTCCGGCTTAGCTGTCGGGATGCGGTAGCCTTCGGAAGCCCACTGCCCGAGATCGACCAGCTTGCAACGCTCGCAGCAGAAGGGGCGATAGGGGTTGTCTTGCGTCCAGACGCTGGCTTTCCCGCATTGCGGGCAAGCGACCTTCCGTTGCTTGGCTTCCTGAGACATGAGACGCAACGGTACTACAGATTGCAGAAGGTGAGGTCGAACGCGATATCGTCCTGCGCCAGCCGGCGCTGGCTGTCGCCGGTCATGGTAAAGCGGATGTTCAATGCATACTTGTTAGCGCTCACCTCGGGCACACAGGTGTGCGCATCATCGAGACTCAACCGCAGCAGCTGGGCCACGCGGCCGCCCATCATCTGCTGATACACGCCCTGGGTGGCGGTCTGGTGGCTGGAGCGACCGCTCTCGCGCAGGATGCGCAGGACGATAGTGATCCCGGAGCGCAACGGCAGGAACGGCGCCAGCCAGTTGCTCAAGTCCGTGCGGCGCAATTGCGCACTCTGATGCAGCCAGTAATGATACGAAGGAACGTCGAACTCGCACACGCCACCGGGAATGGCAGCGCGCTGTTTGATTCCCATCAGCCACTCGTTCTCGCGCAGGCCCTGGCCGGTCTTGCCCGACGACTGGAACAGGTCGGCGACCGCTTTGTCGATGTCGCTCAAAATACTGTTGAGAGCTTCCTCCGAGATCGCGGGATTGCTGCGCAGGGCAGACAGAGTCTGCTTCTGCCGTTCGAGCTCCTGCATCAGCTCGGACTTGAGATCCGCGCGGCCGGCTACATCGAGAATTTCGAACAGCGACAGCAGCGCGGCGTGATGATCGAGCGCGTGATCCATGCTGCTGAAGAACTGTACCCGTTCATACAGGCTCTCCATTCGCAGCAGAGTGCGGACACGCTCATTCAGCGGAAACTCGTAGCTGATCACAGCTCAAGGGTGCCAGAAAGTTGAAGTTCGATCCGAAGCCGTGTGTGTCTGCAAGTCAATGGCGCTGCCGAACCATTGCGAAATCACCGTCATCGCGCCTTCAATCTAAGTGTGTTGCTTCACAGCGAAGGAGACCACGACAGGCAATTCCCCAAGTATTGCCTAAAACGAGGCAAAAATAAACACTAGAACCTATCTCAGAATCCCGCGCCTATTACGGATAGGCTCTAGACTCCGGCGGCGTTGGCCATCTGCAGATACCGACCGTGCAAGGCTTGGACCTGAGTGCGCAGCGCCTCCAGGTCGCCGTTATTGTCGATGATGTCGTCTGCGGCAGCCAGACGTCGATCCCGGCTCGCCTGTGTTCGCATGATCGCACGCACCTGCTCCTCGCTGAGCGCGCTGCGCGCCATGGTGCGTGCGATCTGCACCCGTTCATCGACATCGACCACGAGAACGCGCTCCACCAGATCGCGGGAGCCCCCGGTCTCGACCAGCAGCGGAATCAGCACCAGCACGTAAGGCGCCTGCGCTGCTTTCACCTGCTCGGCGACTTCCGCGCGAATCAGGGGATGGAGTACGCCCTCCAGCGCTCGCTTTGCCTCCGGATCCGAGAAAGCCCGCTCCCGCATGCGCGGCCGATCCAGCGCGCCAGATGGCGTGAGGTACTCTGCACCGAAGCGCTGTGCAATCTCGCGCATCGCGGGCTGTCCCGGCTGAGTGAGCGCGAGCGCGACAGCGTCGGTGTCCACCAGACCGGCACCGTGTTCGGCAAACAGACGCGCAGCGGTGCTCTTGCCGCTGCCAATGCCGCCCGTGACACCGATCACCAACTTACCGCCCGGTGCGCGAGCGTTGGCCATCGCCTAGAAGCTTTGCAGATAGGCGCGGTTGATCGCATCGCCCCAGAACAACGCGATTACGCCCGCGGCCGCGAGATAAGGTCCGAACGGAATGGGGACGTGCCGTCCATGGCGCGCGAGAACGATGAGCACGATGCCGACCACGGCGCCCACCGCTGAGGAGATCAGGATCACGGCAGGCAGCATTTTCCAGCCCAGCCAGGCGCCGATGGCAGCGAGCAGCTTGAAATCACCGTAACCCATGCCCTCTTTGCCGGTGGCGAGCTTGAACGCCCAGTACACGCCCCACAGGGAAAGATAGCCGGCGATCGCACCCACCACTGCCGATGATAGCGGTGTGAACACGCCGCCCAGATTGAACAGCAAGCCGGCCCAGAGCAGAGGCAGCGTGATGTCGTCGGGCAACAGCTGTGTGTCGAAATCGATGAAGGTGGCGGCGATCAGGGTCCAGCAGAACATCAGAGCACCTGCGGCTGCCCAGGTGAAGCCGAAATGCCAGGCTACGTATCCGGAGAAGATGCCGGTGATGGCCTCGATCAACGGATAGCGGGCACTGATGCGAGTGGCGCAGCCCCGGCAGCGTCCGCGCAACCACAACCAGCTCAGCACGGGAATGTTCTCCAGCGCAGTGATGGCATGGCCGCACTTGGGGCAGGCGGAGCGCGGTACCACGATGTTATAGCGCGGGGCCCCTTGTGTGAGCTTGCGCACCTCGACCAGGGCGCCGGCCGGCTTGCGTAAGCTTTCGGGGGCGTCGGGCCGCTGCGCCCACTCGTCGATCACATCGAGCGCCTGCGCGTGCCACTCACGTCCGAGCATGATCGGCATGCGATGGATTACGACGTTCAGAAAGCTGCCGACCATCAGGCCCAGGAGGGCGGCCACAATGCTGAGCGCAGCGGGTGACGATTGCACAAGCTCGATTGCGTACATGGAGGTTCCGTGCGGACGTGTGCGCGTCCCGGCGGACGCGCGAAATACGCACTTAAGAAAGAAACCAACCAGCCGCCGGCGCGATGCCGGCGGTGGCGCTTTAGACCGCTTGTCCCATCTTGAAGATCGGCAGATACATGGCGATCACCATGCCGCCGATCAATGTGCCGAGAACCACCATGATCATCGGCTCCATCAGGCTGGACAACGCTTCCACCGCGTCGTCGACCTCGGCTTCGTAGAAGTCGGCGACCTTTGACAGCATCGCATCGAGCGAGCCGGATTCCTCGCCGATCGCCACCATCTGGATCACCATGTTATTGAATACATCGGCGTTCTGCATGGCGACCGTAAGACTGGTACCGGTGCTTACTTCCTGCTGAATCTTCTTGGTCGCCTGCACGTAGACGAAGTTGCCTGATGCGCCACCCACTGAATCGAGCGCTTCGACCAGCGGCACACCGGCGGCGAACATGGTGGCGAGCGTTCGGGTCCAGCGCGCGACGGTGGCCTTGCGGATGATGTCGCCGAACACCGGCAGGCGCAAAAACAGCCGGTCCATCACAGCCTGCATCTTCTTCGAGCGCTTCCAACTATAGAAGAAGAACCAAAGACCGCCGGCAAGTCCACCGAAGATGAGGAACCAGTAGTGGACGAAGAAATCTGAGAGCGCGATGATGAAAAGCGTCGGCGCCGGCAGATCGGCGCCGAAGCTCGAGAACAAGTCTTTGAACGCGGGAATGACGAAGATCATGATCACCGCCGTGATCACGAATGCGACGACGATGATGGAGATCGGGTAGAACAGCGCGGATTTGATCTTGCTCTTGATCGCGAGGATCTTTTCCTTGTAGGTCGCCAGGCGATCGAGCAGGCTGTCGAGAATACCAGCCGCCTCGCCGGCGCCCACCAGGTTGCAGAACAGCGCATCGAAGTACATCGGATATTTGCGAAACGCGGTGTTGAGCGCGCTTCCGGTTTCCACTTCGGTCTTGACGTCCATCAGCAGGCGGGCCACCGCCGGGTTGTTATGACCCTTGCCGACGATGTCGAACGCCTGCAACAGGGGCACGCCCGCCTTCATCATGGTCGCCAGCTGTCGCGTGAACAGCGTGATGTCCTTTTCCTTGATCGACCCGCCGAGACCGGAGCGCTGGCGCTTGACGCGAATCACCGCGATGCCCTGGCGGCGCAAAGTCGACTGTACTACGGCCTCGCCGCTCGCGCGCATGTCGCCTTTGAGGATTTTGCCCGCGCGATCACGCCCTTCCCAGGAGAAGCTGTACTCCTTGACGTCGCGCCGCGCGCCGCTTACTGCTGCTGCAGTTGCCATGATCAGTTCGTCTCCAGATTACTCGTTGGTGACCGCTTCCACCTCTTCAAGGGAGGTCACGCCTTGCTTCACTTTGCGCAGGCCCGACTGACGCAGGTCGGGAATTCTCTCCCGCCTGGCCTGCTCGGCGATGTCGATGGCATTGCCGTTGGTCATGATGATGCGGTTGATTGCCTCGCCGATCGGCATCACCTGATAAATGCCGGTCCTGCCTTTGTAGCCGGTGTTCTTGCACGCTTCGCAACCCACGTGTTCGTACGGGGTCCAGCTCCCGTCCAGATCGGCCTCAGTAAAGCCGGCGCGCAACAGAGCCGGCTTCGGAATGTCGAGCGGCCGCTTGCAGTTCACGCACAGCTTGCGCGCCAGTCGCTGGGCGGTGATCAAGATCACCGACGAGGCGATGTTGAACGGTGCAATACCCATGTTCATCAGGCGCGTGAGCGTCGTCGGCGCATCGTTCGTATGCAGCGTCGACAGCACCAAGTGGCCGGTCTGCGCGGCTTTCACCGCGATCTCTCCGGTTTCCAGATCGCGGATCTCACCAACCATGATCACGTCGGGATCCTGCCGCAGAAAAGCCTTCAAGGCAGCAGCAAAAGTCAGGCCAGCCTTTTCATTGACATTGACCTGGTTGATGCCTGGCAAATTGATTTCGGCCGGGTCCTCCGCGGTGGAAATGTTGATTCCCGGCTGATTGAGAATGTTGAGACAGGTGTACAACGACACGGTCTTGCCCGAGCCGGTGGGACCGGTAACCAGCACCATGCCGTACGGCCGCGCTACCGCCTGCAACAGCGCTTCTTTTTGCTCCGGCTCATAACCAAGGGCTTCGACGCCCAGCGTCGCACTCGACGGATCCAGAATGCGCAGCACCAGCTTTTCGCCGAACAACGTAGGCAGAGTGCTCACGCGAAAGTCGATAGCGCGGGTCTTCGACAGCACCAGCTTCATACGGCCGTCCTGCGGGACGCGTTTTTCCGAGATGTCGAGCTTGGAGATCACCTTGATGCGCGAGGCGAGCTTCTCCTTGATGGCGAGCGGCGGTGCGGCGACCTCGTAGAGCTCGCCATCCAGGCGGTAGCGGATGCGATAGACCTTCTCGTACGGCTCGAAGTGAATGTCGGAGGCGCCGCTGTTGATGGCATCGAGCAGGATCTTCTGGATGTAGCGCACGACCGGCGCATCGTCGATCTCGACTGCGGCGGTGTCGACCGCCTCAGGCACGTCCGCCTCGGTGAGATCCGCCGCCATCTCGTCTTCGACTAGATCCTTGAGGTTGACTCCGGCGGCGGCAAGCAGCTTGGCGATGATGTTGCCGAGCTTGGTGTCCTCGACAACGATGACCTCAACGTGCAACCCGGTCTGGAACTTGATCTGATCCATGGCCGAGCGGTTGGTTGGATCAGAGATGCCGACGAACAGACGGTTCCCGCGCTGATAGAGCGGGAGCGCGCGGCGCGCCTGCAGCGCTTTGGGTTCGATGAACTTGGTGGGCAGATGATCCCCGTCGAAAGCGGTGAGATCGATCAGCGGAAAGCCGAAGGTGTGCGCCGCGAATTCGGTGATTTCCGATTCCTCGAACTTCTTGGACGAGATCAATTCCTCGACAAAGGTGATCCCTGTCTCGTTTGCGCGTGCCTGGATCTGCTCGGCGTCCCGCTCGACAAGAAGCCCCTTCTGGACCATGGCACGCCCCAGGCCGGAAAGCTGACTTTGCGTGATGGCAGCAACCATTTACCCTAATCTATCCTCAGAATTTACTTTAGATAATGCCGCGAGGTCGTCTGCTTGTAAAGCGAACGTATTGATTTTAGGTCGATTAGGCCGGAAAAATGCGGGCTGAGCGTACCGCACGATCCTGCGTCTGGACGATTTCGATGGGATGCCCGGCAATTTTCACGGTGGTGCCAGGCTCTGGAATATCTTCCAGGTGCTCCAAAATCAGACCATTGATTGTCTTCGGCCCATCCAGCGGAAAGTGTATGCCGAGCTTGCGGTTCAGTTCCCGCAGCGTGATGGCGCCTTCCACCAGCACACTTCCGTCCGCTTGACGATTTATTCCCCGGGACTGGAGCGGCGACTGCGTGGTGAACTCGCCGATGATCTCTTCCAGAATGTCTTCCAGTGTGATGAGACCCATCAGCTCGCCGTACTCGTCGACCACCAGTCCCAGGCGCTCTTCTTCCTCCTGAAAGTTCTGCAGCTGCGCGAGCAGGGGCGTGCCCAGCGGTATGAAATAGGGTGGGCGCATGATCTGCATGAGCGATTCGGCGCGAGCCTCCCCGGTGCCCAGATTGAGCACTTTGCGTACGTGCAGCAGACCGATGATGTTGTCCAGGCTTCCGCGATACACAGGCAAGCGCGTATGGTTGCTGGTCTTGATCTGGCGCTCGAGCTCCGCAGCCTCGGCGTCGATATTCACCACTTCGATCTGGTTGCGCGGAGTCATCAAATCATCCACCGTTATCGACTGCAGATCGAAAAGATTGAGCAGGATTTTCTGGTGCTTGGCGGGCAGAAAATGCCCTCCTTCGAGCACCAGCGTGCGCAGTTCCTCCGGGCTCAGCGCCGCGGTCTGCAAGGTCCCGCCCGGGGTGAGCCGCAGCAGCTTCAATAAACCCTTTACAAACAGGTTCACGAACCATACCACGGGGTAGAGCACCTGCAAGAGCGGACGCAGCACGAATGCAGCGGGAAAGGCGATGCGCTCCGGATACGAGGCTCCGATCACCTTCGGGGTGATCTCGCTGAATACGACAATAAGAAAGGTGATCGTCACCGTTCCCAATGAGAGCGCAAGCTCGCTCTGGCCAAAGATGCGGAAAGTAATCAAGGTCGCCAATGCCGCGACCGCTGCATTGACCAGGTTGTTGCCCAACAGCACCACCCCCAGCAGCTTGTCGGTTTGCGCCAACAGATCGGATGCGAGGCGGGCGCCTCGGCTGCCGGTTTTGGTCAGGTGCTGCAACCGATAACGGTTGAGCGCCATCATGCTGGTTTCGGAGATCGAGAAAAACGCGGAGAGGAGCAACAGCACAACGCAGACGGCCAGCAGAGTTTGCAGCGGAACGTCGTCCAAGGCGGCACACCCTAAGGCAAGATGACCGGGCCAGTATCAGTAGCGTGCCGGGGCTTGTCAAGAAACGCGGCCGCGCCGCATCAACGGTGCAGAATGATCTCGAGCACGAACTTGCTGCCGATATACGCCAGGATCAGCACCAGAAAGCCGGCCAGCGTCCAGCGCAGCGCGACCCGTCCGCGCCAGCCGTATATCTGGCGACCCACCAGCAGCGCGGCGAAAAGACACCAGGCGATGATGCCGAACACGACCTTATGGTTGAACTGCAGCGGCTTGCCGAACAGCTCTTCCGAGAACAGCATGCCGCTGCCCAGCGTCAACGTCAGCAATATGAATCCCAGTGCAATGATGCGAAACAGAATGCGCTCCATGGTGAGCAGCGGCGGCAGCGACTGCAGGAACCTGGGCAGACGTCCCCCGTGCAGGCGACGCTCGAGCACCGCCATGGTGAGCGCTTGCAGCGAAGCGATGGTAAACAGGCTGTACGCCAGGAGCGAAATCAGCAGATGCAGGCGGAATGCGGGCAGGTCGGTGTGCGCAAGCGGCCGCACTGAGGGCAGCGCAAGCGGTGACCAGACCAGCGCGGCGGCGGCAGCGGTGATGAAGACCTGCAGCCCTTCCAGCCGGTAGAAAAAACCGCCCACCCAGTAGATCAGCACCGTGAGCCATATGATGACGGAGATCGAGTTGCCGACGCCGAAATACATTTCGTTGCCGCTGAACACCGCGCGGTAGAGCAGAAGCGTATGGACAGCGAGCGGCAGCGCAACCGCCAGGTGCAGTTGCCTGACGGCGGGCTGCCGGGCCGGAGCCGAGCGCGAAAGCACGCGCATCAGCGCGAGGGCGATCGCGGCATACGCGGCCGAACACAGGAGATAGGGTAGAATCCGATCCATGTGGTGGTTGACGTCGCATGAGGCGCGAGCCGCCGACGGATGCCGCCGTCAATCGGGTGCATGCCGGCGGCGCGTCGCACTTTTTGTCCCTGCCGCGGCTCGGAGCTGACGCTCCCGCCGCTTGCCTCACGCACGTGGCATCCAAGTCTACAGCATCATCTTCACTCCGTTTGCGTGGACATCGAGCGGCTGATGGATCGATACCGGACATGCTCGTGCCTGCATGCTCGCCGTGCGTACTGACTAACAATATGCTGGATTCGCTATGTTCGAGAACCTGACCAGTCGCCTGTCCGGCGTGATGAAAACGCTGCGCGGCCAGGCGCGCCTCACGGAGTCGAACGTGCAGGATGCGCTGCGCGAAGTGCGTGTGGCGCTGCTCGAAGCCGACGTGGCGCTGCCGGTGGTGAAGGAATTCATCAATCGCGTGCGCACCCGTGCGCTCGGGCAGGACGTTCTCGGCAGCCTGACTCCCGGACAGGCGGTGGTCGGCATCGTATTCGAAGAGCTGACCGCGTTGATGGGAGAGGGCAATGTCGAGCTCAATCTAGCGACCACTCCGCCCGCGGTGATTCTGATGGCGGGGCTGCAAGGCTCCGGCAAGACCACCACCACCGGCAAGCTCGCCAAGCTGCTGCGCGAGGAGTTGAAGAAGAAGGTGCTGCTGGTGAGCTGCGACGTCTATCGGCCGGCGGCCATCGACCAGTTGCGAACGCTCGCATCACAGCTGGGCGTCGAGTTCTTCCCTTCCACACCCGAGCAAAAACCGCTCGCGATCGCGCAGGCGGCAGTCGACTACGCGCGCAAGCACTACTGCGACGTGGTGCTCGTCGACACGGCCGGCCGACTTGCCGTCGATCAGGCGATGATGGATGAGATCCGCGCTTTGCATGCGGGGCTGCAGCCGATCGAGACGCTGTTCGTGGTGGATTCCATGCAGGGCCAGGATGCCGTGAACGTGGCGAAGGCCTTCGGCGACGCCTTGCCGCTCACCGGTGTGATCCTCACCAAGCTCGATGGCGATGCGCGCGGTGGCGCGGCGCTCTCGGTGCGGCACGTCGTAGGTCGACCGGTCAAGTACGTCGGCGTTGGCGAAAAGCTCGCGAACCTGGAGTCGTTCCATCCAGAGCGTATGGCCTCGCGCATTCTCGGCATGGGCGACGTGCTGAGCCTGGTCGAAGAGGCGCGCCGCAACGTCGACATCGTGGAGGCCGAGAAGCTCGCGAAGAAAGTAAAGAGCGGCAAGGGCTTCGATCTCGAGGACTTCAAGGCGCAGATGCTGCAGATGAACAAGATGGGCGGCCTCGGCGCGTTGATGGACAAGCTGCCCGCGCAGCTCACGCAGATGGCACAAGGCGCCAATGTCGACGAGAAGATCATCAACCGCACCATCGGGATCATCAACTCGATGACCCCCGGCGAGCGCGCGAAGCCGGAGATCATCAAAGCTTCGCGCAAGCGGCGCATCGCGGCCGGTGCCGGGGTGCCGGTGCAGGAGGTCAACCGGCTGCTCAATCAATTCGAGCAGATGCAAAAGATGATGAAGATGGTCAGCAAGGGCGGCATTCAGAAGATGATGCGCTCGATGCGCGGCATCCTGCCGGGCATGCGCTGAGCCGAAATCTTGCCGATGTCCATGCGGCGTTAGAATGCCGCACATTGCAATCCCCAGGTTAAGAGTCGAGATCCATGCGTGCATTGGTGGCTGCTGTTTTGTGGGTCGTCTGCGGCGCCGCTGCAGCGCAGGATTACGAGCGTGAGCAGCGCTGGGCCGACCAGATCCTGCCGGCATTGATGGTGGGCGATGCGGTCTGGCTTACGCAGAAGGAAGGGCACAAGTTCCTCACGTTGTACACCGAGGCGAAGAACGCGCGCGGTGCCGTCATTCTGGCGCATGGGCGCGGCTGGAGCCCGGATTACGAGCTGTATGGGATGTTGCGCACCAAGATCGCGGAAGCGGGTTACACAACGCTCGCGATTCAGCTCCCTGTGCTCGGCGGCGGCGCGAAGATCGGCGACTATATCCCCACCTATCCGGATGCGCGCGAGCGCTTTCAGCTTGCGGCCGACTTCTTGAAGAGCAAGGGCTACAAGAACATCGCCATCGTGTCGCATAGTCTGGGCGCGACCATGGCCAACCAGTATCTGATCAACACCGACGACAAGACCGTCAAAGCCTGGGTGTTCATCGGCATCATCAACGGGCTCGAGGAAATGTTCCGCATCAAGATTCCGGTGCTGGATGTGTTCGGCAGCAAGGACTGGGAGATCACACAGGTCGGAGCCTATGAGCGCAAAAAACAGATCATGAAGATCAAGGGCTCGGACCAGATCGTGGTGTCCGAAGCGCTGCACTTCTTCGAAGGCCGGGAGGATGAGTTGACGCGCATCGTGGTGAGCTTCCTCGATCAGGTATTCCACGACGGCAGTGCCGCGGCGAGCGATCGCTAGCGCGCCGCTCGAAACTTGCAAAATACCCGAAAAACGACGTAGAATCGCGGGCTTCGCTAAAGGAAGGGCATTAATCCCATGGTAGTCATCAGACTGGCGCGCGGCGGGGCCAAGAAGCGGCCGTTTTTCAACGTGGTCGTAACCGACTCGCGCAGTGCGCGGGATGGGCGTTTCATCGAGCGCCTGGGCTTTTACGACCCCAAGGCGCCCGCGGGTCGGGAATCGCTTCGTATCGCGCTCGACCGCCTGACGCATTGGCAGGGGCAGGGCGCTCAGGTGAGCGACACCGTGGCCCGCCTGGTCAGGCAATTTAGCAAGGCTACACAGAGCGGCCAGCCCGGACCGGCTTGACCGGCGGTAGCTAGCGCTCCTGCAGGTCCAAGGGCCATGATGATGGTGATGGGCCGGATTGCGGGCGCGTTCGGCGTGAAAGGCTGGGTCAAGGTCCAGACCTTCACGCAATCGGTGGACACTCTGATCGGGTTTCCAAGCTGGTGGCTCAAGCAAGCCGCGGGTTGGCAGGAGAGAAAGGTAGAAGAAGCGGCCGTGCACGGCCGCACAGTGATCGCGAAGCTCTCCGGCGTTCACGACCGCGATGCGGCCGCGCAGCTCCTAGGTTATGAAGTCGCGGTGCCGCGTGATCAGTTGCCGGCGAGTCGTGCAGGGGAATATTACTGGGCCGACCTGATCGGCATCGGGGTGAGCAACATCCAGGGCGTGCCGCTGGGCCGGGTCGCCAAGCTGCTGGAGACGGGCGCACAGCAGGTACTGCTGGTAGAAGGGGAGCGCGAGCGGCTGATCCCTTTCATCGAGTCGGTGGTGGTTTCGGTTGACGTGGCCGGCAGGTCGCTGGTCGTGGATTGGGACGCTGACTTTTGATCCACTTTGACGCGGTTACCCTGTTTCCGGAGATGTTCGACGCGGTCACCCGGTCGGGCATCACGCGACGTGCGTTCGAGGGACGGCTGTACGAGTTGGTGCTGTGGAATCCGCGCGATTTCAGCACCAACGCTTACCGCTCGGTGGACGATCGCCCGTACGGCGGTGGTCCCGGCATGGTGATGATGCCCGAGCCGCTGGAAAAGGCGCTCAAGGCGGCACGTCAGCGCCAGCGCAGCAGCGGAGTGAAGGAATCGAAGGTGATCTACTTCACGCCGCAGGGACGCCCGCTCGATCACGCCCTCGTGGGTGAGCTGGGCAGTCACGAGGGTTTGATTCTGCTGGCCGGTCGTTACGAGGGTGTGGACGAGCGCCTGATTGACCGGCAGGCGGACTACGAAATCTCGATCGGTGACTACGTGTTGTCCGGCGGCGAGTTGCCGGCGATGGTCCTGATGGACGCGCTGATCCGCCAGCTGCCCGGCGTACTGGGTGCGAGCGAGTCCGCGCAGCAGGATTCATTCGTGAATGGACTGCTGGACTGCCCGCACTACACGCGGCCGGAGGTCTACGAGGGGCTGGCGGTCCCGCAGGTTCTGCTCTCCGGCAATCACGCGGAGATCGAACGCTGGCGCATGAAGCAGTCGCTGGGCCGCACCTGGAGCAGGCGGCCGGAGCTGATGAGCAAGGTCAAGTTGAGCGTCGAGCAGCAGATGCTGCTGGATGAATACAAGCGCGAGGCGCAGCCGCAGGAAACCGCCCGCGAAACGTGATTGTTGGAGCTACAGACAAATGAACCTGATACAAACCATCGAGCAGGAAGAGATTACCCGGCTGGGCAGGACCATCCCGCACTTTGCTGCCGGTGACACCGTGGTGGTCAACGTGAACGTGGTGGAGGGCGATCGCAAGCGTGTGCAGGCCTACGAAGGTGTGGTGATCGCCAAGCGCAACCGCGGCATGAATTCGTCCTTCATCGTGCGCAAGATCTCCTCGGGTGAGGGCGTGGAGCGGACGTTTCAGACCTACTCGCCGCTGATTGCCAGCATCGAAGTGAAACGCCGTGGCGATGTGCGCCGTGCCAAGCTGTACTATCTGCGCGAGCGTTCCGGCAAATCGGCGCGGATCCGCGAGAAGCTCACTCAGAGCGACAAGCAGTCGGAGCAGTGAAGCAGGCGTGGGCGCGCAGCGCGCGCTTGGAAAGAAGCGACCCCGAGGGTCGCTTTTTTTTCTTCGATGCCGCCTTGCTACAATGCCGCGCGTGAGGACCAGACGAGACCTGCTGGAAGGCTACAGCGCGAGATTGCGTGCGCCGTTTGCGGTGCTCGCGATCTGCACGCGGCGTGAGCGCCTGACCGAGATCGAATACCTGCCTGCCACGGTTGCCACGCTCAAGCCGGTCGACGCATTTGCCCGTGAAGTCTGCCGCCAGTTGCTCGCTTATTTTCACGATGCGGATTTCCGGTTCGATCTGCCATGCGAGAACCACGGTACCGAATACCAGCAGCGAGTCTGGCAGGCGGTCCGCACGATCCCTCGTGGATCGACGAGGAGTTATCAGGATGTGGCCCGCGCCATCGGCTCGGCGCCGCGGCCGGTGGGCACGGCGTGCGGCGCGAACCGAATTCCGCTGCTCGTCCCGTGCCACCGGGTCGTCGCCAGCAGCTGGTTGGGCGGCTTCATGCACGCTCGGGCGGGCCAGCCGCTCGAGATCAAACGCTGGCTGCTGCGGCACGAACGTGCATTCGACTGACGCTTCGCGGGGCAGCGACCCGGTACTGGATCAATTCACCGACAGCCTGTGGCTGGAAGATGGACTGTCGCCTGCCACGTTGGAAAGCTACCGGCGCGACCTCCAGCAATTCCGCGGTTGGTTGCAGCAGACGCGGGGCAAGGCGCTCTTCGAAGCAGAGCACAGCGATCTGCTGGCCTATCTCGCACACCGTTACGCGGTCGGTGCGCGGCCGAGCTCCAGCGCGCGGTGCCTTTCCAGCCTCAGACGTCTTTTTCAGTACGCCGTGAGGCAGGGCAAGATCGTGGCCGACCCCACGCTCAACGTGGACGCGCCCAAGCGCTCGCGCACGCTGCCGAAGAGCCTGACCGAGGAAGAAGTGGAGCGTCTGCTGGCTGCGCCGTCGTTACAAGATCCTCTCGGCGTGCGCGACCGGACCATGCTCGAGCTGCTCTATGCCACTGGACTGCGGGTGTCGGAGCTGGTCTCGCTTACCCTCGGAGGGCTGTCGCAGGACATGGGCGTGGTGCGCATCATGGGCAAGGGCGGCAAGGAGCGGCTGGTGCCGGTAGGCGAGGTGGCGCTTGATTGGGCGCGCAACTACGTGAGTGGCGCGCGCAGCTTGCTGCTCGGTGAGCGCTTGAGCGATGCGCTGTTCGTCAGCACGCGGGGCGAGGCCATGACGCGGCAGGCGTTCTGGCAGTTGATCAAGCGCTATGCGCTGCGCGCCGGCATCGCGAAGGACATTTCGCCGCACACGCTGCGTCATGCTTTCGCCACACACCTGCTCAATCATGGCGCCGATCTACGCGTGGTGCAGATGTTGCTGGGTCACGCGGACATCTCGACCACTCAGATCTATACGCATGTAGCGCGCGAGCGGATGAAGCAGTTGCATGCGAAGCATCATCCGCGGGGGTAAAAGCGTGAACAGGTGAAAAGGTGAAAAGGTGAAGAGATTAGGCTTGTGGTAGATCCAGACGACCTGGCCCGTTCACCTCTTCACTTGTTCACCTTTTCACCTCGTCCACGCTTTTACCCCCCGCTCAATCGTCACGCTCACGCGCCTCACGCCTTTCAGCACGCCGCTTTTGCTCGCACTCACGCGCACCCAGGGCGAGTTGAACTCCTTGCGCAACAGGTCGGCGATATGTTCGCTCAATGCTTCCAGAAGAATGAAATGGCGCGTGCTGAGCGATTCGCGCACCCTTGCCACGACGGCTCCGTAGTCGATGGTGTCGCGGATGCGATCGCTGCGGGGCGTGCCGTGCGCGCCGGGGATGGCAAGCTCCAGGTCGAGCTGGATGATTTGCGGCAGGCGACGTTCCCAGTCGTAGAATCCGATCTGCGTTTCGACCCGGAAGTCGTGAATGGCGATGATGTCCATGGTATGGGCGTCGTGTTGCGAAATTCTGCCGGTTACAGCCTTCGGCGTGCAGCCTGTGACCACGAACGCCATTGTAAGATATCGATCATGCTCGCCTCGCTCGTCTGTGTCGTCGCCGCTTATCTGATCGGCTGCATGTCGTTCGCTATTCTCACGAGCTGGTTGTTGCGCCTGCCCGATCCGCGTACGTATGGCTCAGGGAACCCGGGTGCGACCAACGTCCTGCGCAGCGGCAAGAGGGCAGCGGCGCTGGTCACGCTGATCGGTGACACCGGCAAAGGCTGGGTTGCGGTGATGCTGGCTTCACGCCTCGCACCGCTGCTTGGCTTCGGAGCCGAGACGGTCGCTGCCTGTGGGGTGGCGGTATTTCTAGGCCATTTGTACCCGATGTTCTTCGGCTTCAAGGGCGGCAAAGGCGTTGCGACCGCCCTGGGCGTACTGCTGGGATTGAGCCTGTGGCTGGCGATGGTTGCACTGGGCGTGTTTGCCGTAGTTTTGCTCGTGTGGCGCTATGTTTCTCTTGCCAGCGTCGCCGCAGCAATCGCGGCGGCCGTAACAGCGGTGACGCTCTTCGGGTGGTCCGCCTATGCGATCGCAGTCATCGTGCTGGTGGCGCTCATCATCTGGCGCCATCGTGCGAACCTCCAGCGACTCGCCGCCGGTACCGAGAGCAAGATCGCTGCAGCGCGCAGCGCCATTCCGCCTTCGGATCCGGCTGCCTAGCCCGGCCTATCCAGCTCCTCCAGTTCCCAGCGTGCGCGCACGGTAAAGCCGTAGGGCGCGGAGGCAGAGGCATGTTGCAGTCGCATCGCGCCGGCGAAGGCGATCATGGCGCCGTTGTCGGTGCAGAACTCGAGCTCCGGGTAGCGCACGACGCAGCCGACCTGAGCAGCCGCGGTGGACAAGCGCTCGCGCAACAGTCGATTGGCGCCCACGCCCCCGGCAACGACTAGCTCATCGCAGCCCGCGGCCTCCAGGGCCGCCAGCGCTTTCGCGGTCAGGACATCCACGATCGCCGCTTCGACTCCCGCTGCGATGTCGGCGCGAGACTGCTCGTCGAGCTGATGTTTACGCAGCGCTGTCAGCACTGCGGTCTTGAGTCCGCTGAAGCTGAAGTTGAGGTCGTCGCTGCCTGACATCGGACGCGGAAATTTGAAGCGCTGCGCGTCGCCGCTGCGCGCCAGTTCGGAAATCGCCGGGCCGCCTGGATACCCCAGTCCCAGCAGTTGCGCGGTTTTGTCGAAGGCTTCGCCGGCTGCATCATCGAGTGTCTCCCCCAGCAGCGTGTACCTGCCTATGCCATCCACCTGCATCAGCTGCGTGTGCCCGCCGGATACCAGCAATGCGACGAACGGAAACCGCGGCGGATCGCCCGACAGCAGCGGTGAGAGCAGATGGGCTTCCAGGTGGTGGATGCCGATCGCCGGGATCTCGAGGGCATAGGCCAAGCCGCAAGCGACGGAGGCGCCGACGAGCAGCGCGCCGGCCAGCCCGGGGCCTTGCGTATAGGCAACAGCGTCTATGTCCTCGATCCGGCTGTGGCTCTCGCGCAGGATCCGCTGGATGAGCGGCAGCACCCGGCGGATATGATCCCGCGAGGCGAGCTCGGGCACCACCCCTCCGTAGTCGGCATGCATGGCGACCTGGGAGTGCAGCGCGTGCGACAGCAACCCTCGGCCCTGCTCGCCGGGGCTCGATCCTGCCTCGTAGAGCGCGACGCCGGTTTCGTCGCAGGAGGTCTCGATACCGAGCACCAGCATGCTTCAGATCCTCCAGCCGGGCACGGGGTGGCGAGCTGCGGGCATTGTCTGCTATACTTTCTCCCTTTTCGTTCCAGCCAATTTCATTCCAGTGCCAAGTGTTAGCGCCGGGTTGGACTCCGGGGCACGGGGATTTCCTGGGATGAGTCTATATGGATCTAGGGGCTTTTCGGGAAGGGAATTATGCCGACTGTGCGGGTTAAGGAAAACGAGCCATTTGAAGTCGCGATGCGCCGCTTCAAGCGCACCGTAGAGAAGACCGGACTTCTCACGGAGTTGCGGGCGCGGGAGTTCTACGAGAAGCCCACCGCCGAGCGCAAGCGCAAGAAAGCCGCAGCGATCAAGCGCCACTTCAAACGCATCCGCAGCCAGCGTTTGCCCCCGCGCATGTATTAAGGCCACAAGGATTTTCGAACTTTAGTATGCCAACGCGGCAGGGCTCTCCCTGCCGCGTTGCGTTTTCTAGGAGGCCTCGAACATGAGCCTGAGAGAACGGATCACCGAAGATATGAAAGCGGCGATGCGCGCCAAGGATAGTGAGCGTCTGTCTGCGCTGCGGCTGTTGCTGGCGGCTATCAAGCAGCGTGAAGTGGACGAGCGCATCGAGCTTACCGACACCGACGTGGTGGGCGTCATCGACAAGATGCTCAAGCAGCGCCGCGACTCGATCACTCAATTCGAAGCGGGTAAGCGTCAGGATCTTGCGGACAAAGAGAAATTCGAGGTACAGGTGCTGAGCGCCTACATGCCCCAGGGGCTGTCGGTCGAGGAGATCGAGCAGGCGATCGTGGAAGCGATCGCCTCGGCCGGTGCCAGGTCCGCGCAGGACATGGGTAAAGTCATGGCGGTCTTGAAGCCCAGACTGGCGGGGCGCGCCGACATGGCGAAGGTCTCGGCGCTGGTGAAGGCCAAACTGGCGGGTTAGTGCCGGTTCCATTGGCCGTGGAACCACAGAAAAAGTGACCTATAATGAAAACGGTCCTGCCAAGCGGGTTACGCGAACCTGAATTCGTAGCACACTTAAGCTTGATACCTTATTCGACCAACGCCGATCCCGCACATCAGCCACCGCGATGATCCCAAAGTCGTTCGTGCAGGAGCTTCTGGGCAGAGCGGACATCGTCGATGTGGTCGAGTCCTACGTCCCGCTCAAGCGGGCCGGCACCAATCTGGTCGCCTGCTGCCCGTTCCACAGCGAGAAAACGCCTTCGTTCACCGTCAGCCCGGGCAAACAGTTCTATCACTGCTTTGGCTGCGGCGCACACGGCAGCGCCATCGGCTTTCTGATGGAGTACAGCGGGATGGGCTACGTCGAGGCGATCAAGGATCTGGCGGGGCGTGTCGGTATGCAGGTTCCCCAGATTACCGCGCGCCCAGTCGAAACCGCAGCCGCTCCGGACGTCGAGCAGCTCACCGACGTGCTGCAGCGCGCCGCGCAGTTCTACAAGGCCGAGCTCAAACGCTCTGAGCGTGCGATCGCATACCTCAAATCGCGCGGATTGACAGGCGACATCGCTGGGCGCTTCCACCTTGGATACGCGCCCCCCGGATGGCAGAATCTAAGCGCGGCTTTCGACAACTATCAGGGGCAGGCCCTGGTTGAAGCAGGCCTGGTGATCAACGGCGATGACGGCAAGCGCTACGACCGCTTCCGCGACCGCATCATGTTCCCGATCGTGAGTCAGCGCGGTCAGGTGATTGGCTTTGGCGGCCGCGTACTCGACCAGGCGGAGCCGAAGTATCTCAACTCACCGGAGACCCCGGTATTCGAGAAGGGCCGCGAGCTGTACGGTCTGCCGCAAGCACGCCGCGCGATCCGCGATGCAGGCAAGATCCTGGTGGTCGAGGGCTACATGGATGTCGTGGCGCTCGCGCAGTTCGACGTCGGTTACGTCTGCGCAGCGCTCGGCACTGCCACGACACCGTGGCACGTGCAGAAGCTCCTGCGCCAGTCCGACGAAATCGTGTTTTGCTTCGATGGCGATGCAGCCGGGCGCAAGGCCGCGTGGCGTGCACTCGAAAACAGCATCGGGCAGGTGCAGGATGGTAAGCAGATCAAGTTTCTGTTTCTTCCCGAGCAGGACGATCTCGACAGCTTCGTGCGGCGCGAAGGCAAGCCCGCGTTCGAGCAACTCGTGGACGGTGCCATGCCGTTGTCCGAGTTCGCGCTCAAGCATCTGAGCTCCGGAGTCGACATGGCAAGCGCCGAGGGTCGGGCCAAGTTTCTCCAGGACGCGAAACCTCTTGTGAAGCAGATCTCTGCACCCATCTTCGCACTCATGCTGCGCAAGCGCATAGCGGAGCTCTCCGGAATCACACAAGCGGAGCTGGAGCAGCGCCTCGACCTGAAGGCCCCCAGACGCGCGCACGAGGTCCCGGCCCGCCTGCAGCGTAAGGGCTCCAACCCGTATGCCAAGCTGCTCGAGCGCGTGCTGGCCGAGCCGGTTCTGCTCCAAGAGCTGCTGGAGGCGGGTTTGCCCGTCCCGAGCAGCCCCGGCCCCGAGGCGAGCGCCCTTTTCGACCTGCTCGAGGAATCTACCGGTCTGGATCAGGTGCCGACGTTTGCCGGCGCGATCGAGCTTCTGCGCGGGCGTGGGCATGAGGCGACGCTCACGAAGGTCATGAAGGACGTGGAAGATCTGCAGCGCCTGAGCACCGAAGAGCTGCGCGTCGAGGTGCGAGGCGGTATCCAGAACTTGCTTGCGGAGGCGCAGAGAACGCTCATGAACCGGGCGGTACAGGGGATTTCTTCCCCGGGCGAGCTCAGCGCAGAGGCAAGGGCCCTGCTGAAACGGGCACCGGCTGCGGAAAAATCAGTCAAAGCCGACTGAAAGTGTGTATTTTTAGGTATAATTCGCGGTTTTTTCCGCGATTCTCAAGCTGACGAGTGGTGACCATGGCAAAAGAACCAAAGGTCAAGGAAGTCGAGAAGGAGAAGCTCGACGCTCTGCCCAACGATGCAGAGGCGCGGCGCACCCGTCTCAAGAACCTCATCGTGCTGGGCAAGGAGCGTGGTTTCCTGACGTACGCGGAGATCAACGACCACCTCCCCGATATTCTCGATGCCGAGCAGATCGAGAACATCATCAGCATGATCAACGACATGGGTATCCAGGTGTACGACGAGGCGCCGGATACCGAGGCGTTGCTCATGTCGGATGCCACGCCCAACGTGCCCGATGAGGACGCGGCGGAGGAAGCTGAAGCCGCCGTTTCCACGCTCGACTCCGAGTTTGGCCGCACGACCGATCCCGTGCGCATGTACATGCGCGAGATGGGCTCGGTCGAACTGCTCACGCGCGAGGGCGAGATCGAGATCGCCAAGCGCATCGAGGATGGCCTGCGCCATATGATCCAGGCGATTTCCGCCTGCCCCACGACCATTGCCGACATTCTGGCGCTCTCCGAGAAGGTGCAGAAGGAGGAGATGCGCATCGACGAGGTGGTCGATGGCCTGCTCGATCCCAACGCCGAGGAAATCATCGGCGACGAGATGGCCGATGAGCAGATCGAGGAAGAGCTCGAGGCGGAAGAAGGCGAGGATGAAGACGGCGCCGCCGTGCAGAGCGCGAGCCTGCTGCAGCTCAAGGTCGCAGCGCTCGAGCGCTTCGAGGCGATCAATCAGCTGTACGGCAAGATGATGAAAGCGCTGGTCAAGCATGGCCCGCGCGGCAAGCCGTACCTCAAGGCGCAGGAAGACATCTCGCGCGAGCTGATGATGATCCGCTTCTCCGCCAAGCAGATCGAAGCGCTGTGCGATAGCGTGCGCCGCACCGTGGAAGAAGTGCGCTCGTACGAGCGTGCGATCATGGAGCTGTGCATGGACAAAGCTTCGATGCCGCGCTCGTACTTCATCAAGACTTTCCCGGGCAACGAGGAGGATCTGGACTGGGTGCGTCGCGAAATTGCAGGGCGCAAGCCATACAGCGATGCGCTGGCGCGCTTTGCGCCGGCGATCCTCGAGCATCAGCAGGATCTCATCAACCTGCAGAAGCGCGTCGGCATTCCGGTGAAGGATTTGAAGGAAATCAACCGGCAGATGTCCACCGGCGAGGCGAAGGCCCGGCGGGCGAAGCGCGAGATGACTGAAGCCAACCTGCGTCTGGTGATTTCGATCGCGAAGAAGTACACCAATCGCGGCTTGCAGTTTCTCGACCTGATTCAGGAAGGCAACATCGGCCTGATGAAGGCGGTGGACAAGTTCGAATATCGCCGCGGGTACAAATTCTCGACGTATGCAACGTGGTGGATTCGCCAGGCAATCACGCGTTCGATCGCGGACCAGGCGCGCACGATCCGCATCCCGGTGCACATGATCGAGACCATCAACAAGATGAATCGCATCTCGCGCCAGATCCTGCAGGAGACCGGGCAGGAGCCCGATCCTGCGTTGCTCGCGCAGAAGATGGAGATGCCTGAAGAGAAGATCCGCAAGATCCTGAAGATCTCCAAGGAACCGATCTCCATGGAAACGCCGATCGGCGACGACGACGATTCGCATCTGGGCGACTTCATCGAGGATCAGGGCACCATGGCGCCGGTCGAGGCGGCGGTGTACACGAGCCTGCGCGACGCGACCAAGGAAGTGCTCGATACGCTGACGCCGCGCGAAGCGAAGGTGCTGCGCATGCGCTTTGGCATCGAGATGAATACCGACCACACGCTGGAAGAAGTCGGCAAGCAGTTCGACGTCACGCGCGAACGTATCCGCCAGATCGAAGCCAAGGCACTGCGCAAGCTGCGGCATCCGTCGCGCTCCGAGCGTCTGCGCAGCTTTCTCGACACCGAGACTTGAGAATGCTCTGATCGCGCGCAAGGTCGCGTTTAGCGAACGAGATGAATCCCGCACGTGGACTCAGCGTGCGGGATTTTTTTTGGCCCGGGAGTATGCCATGCCGGTACAGGCCAGTGCTGTTGGAAAAACCATGGGCGAGTCGCTCGAGGGTGTGAGCGCAAGGCGCACCATGGCCTATGCCGCCGGGATCGACGCCAGCGATGCGTGCTATCTCGATGATCTGCGGCCGGGCGGCGTGGTTGCGCCGCCCGCATTCTGTGTCGCAATCGAATGGCCGATCGTCAACGGCGCGCTGTTCCAACAGCAGATTGGCATTTCGGTGGAAGAATCGTGGGCCGGCATCCACGTGCAGCAGGAATCGCATTTCCACCGGCTCATCCGCCCTGGCGACCAGCTGCGGACCATCGGTACGATCACCCAGATTCGTCCAACCAGCGCGGGCGCGCTGGTGGTGAACCGGCTTGACACCACCGATGCGCGGACCGGAGCGCCTGTCGTGACGAGCTGGTTCACGCGGATCTTCTTGAAGCTAGAGGTTGCGGGCGAGGCGCAAACGCTCGAGGAACCCCCTGTGGCGCGAGAGGGCAAAGGGCTGACCGTTCCGGCACAGGCGCGCGTCACGCTGCCGATCTCGAAAACTCGCGCTCACGTCTATACGGAATGCGCCGGGATCTGGAATCCCATTCACACCGAACGCGTCGTTGCGCGGGGGAATGCATTACCTGACATCGTCTTGCATGGCACATGCACGTGGGCCATGGCCGGACAGGAGCTGATTCGCCGATTCGCAGGCGGCGACCCAGGAGGTTTGTGCCGACTCGCCGGTCGCTTCCACGGGATGGTGATTCCTGGCGAGGATGTGCATCTCGAGTACGCACACGATGCTGCGTTCCCGCGCATCCTGCAATTCGCCGTTTACAACGCGCGCAGAGAGCTCGCGATCGCGAGCGGTATGGCGCAGTTCGCTTAACTCACGCGTTTGTCACGCGATCGAACGCCGCACAGCAATCGCGGGCGGATTGCGCAGCGTCTGATAGATGACGCAGTACCGTTCCGTCAAAGCGATCAGCTGATCGAGCTGCTGTTGAGTCGCGTCACTGTCGAGCTCGAAGCGCAGGCGGATGTTCGAGAACCCCACCGGCGCCTGCTTGTCTACGCCCAGCGTCCCGCGGAAATCGAGATCGCCTTCCGCAATGACCGTTCCGCTGCGCAGCGGAACGTCGAGCGCGGTTGCCACCGCTTTGAGCGTGACACCAGCGCACGCTACGAGCGCTTCCAGCAGCATGTCACCGGAACACGCGAAGCTGCCGTCGCCCCCGGTGCCGGGGTGCAGTCCCGCCCGCACCAGTGCCTTGCCGGTTTCGACATTGCAGGCGATAGTTTCTTCGCCCAATCGATCGCGGGCGCGCAGCGTGATCAGTGCGCTCTCCGGTAAAGAGCGATAACGGTCCTTCAGCGGCGCCTGCAAGGCGCGTAGCTCGTCTGCGTTCATGATTCTGCCTCCTCGCGCTGATCTTTCGAGGTCGCGTCGGACGACGGGTCTCGATACACGACTTGAAGATCATAGCAGTCTAAGCCGTGCGTCGCGCTCGCATCCGCTCCATCACATCATGGAATCGGCTTGTGCCGAACGATGCATTCGAGTTCTGCGCGCCAGCAACTGAGTGCCAGCGGTCCATTGGCATATCGTCCTAACCAACGGTTCCTTCAAGCCGGCCCCCCGTTGAGTTAGATTCCCGGAAGAGCTAGCATGAGTAAATACGTGGGACTGCTGCCGCGAGGAGGCGCCTTGCCGGCGGGGTTTCGTCGTAATCATGAGCGTGTATGGGCCAACCTGACGTTGGTCGAAGCAAGGGGGAGATCCGGCATGAACGCACACTACAATCCGCCGGTGTCGCAGCGTGTCTGATACGACAACGGGCACAGGCGCGAGCGCCGCCAACGTGGCCGCTGAAGGCTGCTCGTGCTCCCGGCGCGCCTTTCTCCAGATTGCAATTGGTACCAGCGTCACGCTTTCCGCGGCGCGAGCCGATGAGCCCTCGGCCGAAAGCAGTGCACTGCCCAAAGCCGGAGATCGCCTCGTGTTCGCCGAAGGCGATCGTTCCGGGCGCGAGATCAAGCCCGAGGATATGGTCCTCGGCGAGCAACAGATCATGGCCTGGCCGCTCGATCCAGCGAGCAAGGAAGTGAGAAGCGGCTCGCGCCTCAATGAAATCCTCCTGCTGCGTTTCGAGCCCGATACGCTCGACGAGGGCACCCGGCCTTATGCGGCCGATGGCATCGTCGCCTACTCCGCCATCTGCAAGCATGCGCAGTGTCCAGTGAACGGCTGGAACAGGGAAAAGCAGCTGCTCCATTGTTTTTGCCACGCTTCCGAGTACGACCCTCGGAAGTCGGCGGCGGTGGTTTCCGGGCCGGCACCCCGGCCGTTGCCGATTCTTCCTCTGAAGATCGTCGACGGGGCACTCACCGTGGCCGCGCCGCTCCGCGGCAAGGTCGGAAACCGGTCCGTCTGAAGCGCCGCACCGCCGCAGCAATGGCGGGGTGGGCCGACGATGGATCCTCACGAGCCAGATGTTTCCTGGCGTTGTAACTGGAGGAGATAACGTGAACAAACGCAGCAGTACATTAGTCGGCGTGCTGACCCTGGCCGCTGCGATGTCGTCCGCCGCGGCACTGGCTGGCGAGATCGCGAACTACAGCCCAGTCACGCAGCAACGACTCAATAATCCCGAGCCCGGCAACTGGTTGCTGTACCGCCGCACCTATGACGGCCATGCCTACAGTCCGCTGGACAAGATCAACACCGGTAATGTGTCGCGGCTCACGCCAGTGTGGACGTTTTCCACTGGAGTGGGCGAAGGCCATCAGGCCCCGCTGATCGTAAACAACGGCGTCGCATTCGTAACGACGCCGCAAAACCAGGTACTGGCGATGAACGCCAAGACCGGCGAGCTGATCTGGCGCTATAAGAAGCAATTACCCGAAGACTTATTCCAGCTGCACCCCACCAATCGCGGCGCAGGTCTGTGGCAGGACAAGCTGTTCCTTGCCACGGTGGACGCGCACCTCGTGGCGATCGATGCGAAGACCGGCAAGCAGGTGTGGGATGCGACGGTAGAGGACTATAAGAAGGGCCACTACCTCACGCTGATGCCGCTCGTCGTCAACGGTAAAGTGATCGTCGGCGGTTCCGGCGGCGAGTACGGTGTGCGCGGCTACATCGCGGCGTATGACGCCAACACCGGCAAACAGCTGTGGCGCACGTATACGGTGCCCGGTCCGGGCGAGCCCGGCTCGGAAACGTGGCAGGGGGATGACTGGAAGAGCGGCGGCGGCTCGGCCTGGATCACGGGTAATTACGATCCGGACCTGAACCTGATCTATTGGGGGACGGGCAACGCGGCACCGTGGCCGGGCGACGCGCATCCCGGCGACAACTTGTACACCACCTCGGTCGTCGCGCTCGATCCCGAGACCGGCAAAATCAAGAGTTACTTCCAGTACCACGCGAACGACTCGTGGGACTGGGACGAGATCGATCCGCCGGTGCTGATCGACCTGGAGAAGAACGGTCGCAAGATCAAGTCGCTGGTGCACCCGGGCCGCGACGCGATCTTCTGGGTGCTGGAGCGCAGTCCCGACAGCATCAAGTTCGTGGACGGCTGGAAATACGTTTATACCAACGTATGGACCAACATCGACAAGAACACCGGCAAGCTCACGCGCGATATGCAGTACACGCCGGTGATCGGCAAGAAGGTCGAGTTTGCGCCGTCGCTGTGGGGCGGAAAGGATTGGCCCTCGGGTGCCTACAACGAGAAGACCAAGCTGCTCTACGTGCCTGCCAACGAGAACTTGGTGCAATCGTTCAAGGGCGAGAAAGTCGAGCTCACTCCCGGTCAGCTATGGCTCGGCACCAAAGTCGAGGACATCAAGCTTGGCGTGCGCTCGGGCTGGGATCATATCGGCGAATTGCAGGCCTGGGATCCGGCCACCGGCAAGAAGGCGTGGCAGTACAACTTCCCGAAGACGCAGCTGTTCGGTTCCGTGCTGACGACGGCGGGCGGATTGGTCATCGTCGGCGGCACCAATGATCGCAAGCTGCGCATACTCGATGCGAAGAGCGGCAAGCTGTTGTGGGAGTTCGTCACCAACTCCGGCATCACGGCAGCGCCGGTGTCGTACGAAGTCGATGGCACGCAGTACATCGCGGTGCAGTCCGGCTGGGGCGTGGATGCACAGCGCATTCAAGACGGTCTGGCGGCATTGAACATCGGCTTTGACCCCGACGTGCCGCAAGGCGGTGTCGTATGGGTGTTCGCGGTCAAGTAAGCTAAGTGTTAGCACGCTGCGGGTGGACGCACGCCGTTCACCCGCAGCTTCCCATGATGTGCTGCATGTCGCCGCGCAGCGCTCGTCAGAGTCAGCTCCCGGACCGGGCCTTTGCACCACCCACCTCAGCTCGCCGAAGGTAGATGTGCGGCCGAGATCATGAAGCCATCTGCGAACGTACGCGCAATGTTGCGCAACAGATTCGCGCGTGATCCATTCCTGCGTTGGTTGTGTGCATGTTCATATGCTTATCGCGATTGGTTCGTTGCGACCATGCTGCCGGCTCGGACATACTGCACGGATGCCCCAAACGGTCGCGCTGTGGACCAACTAAAATCTGTGAGGAGACCCCATGAGCAAAGTCCTCGAGGAAGTGCTGAGCGCCAACCAGAAGTACGCGGCGAGCTTTGGCGACAAAGGCAAGCTGCCGCTGCCGCCCGCCCGACAGTTTGCCATTTTGACGTGCATGGACGCGCGGCTGCATCCGTCCAAGTACGCCGGGCTCTCCGAAGGCGATGCACACGTGATTCGTAACGCCGGCGGGCGAGCCAGCGACGATGCCATCCGCTCGCTGGTGATCTCCTACAAGCTGCTCGGCACCAAAGAGTGGTTCGTCATCCACCACACCAATTGCGGCATGGAGTTGTTCACGGATGATGTAATTTCCGGTCTGCTGGAGAAGAGTCTCGAGACCGCCACCATCGACGAGAAAGGCTGGCGCGACGTGGGCACGGGTCCCGGGTCCACCGTCGGTAAATACATCAAATGGCATACCATCAGCGATCTCCCGGGCAGCGTGGTCGATGACGTGGCGCGCATCCGCAATCATCCGCTGGTTCCGAAGTCGATCCCGATCTACGGCTACATCTACGACGTTAAGACCGGCAAGCTCATCGAGGTCCCGGAAGCGACCAGGATCGGCAGGGCGGCGGGCTGACAGCGGCTGCGCTGCTGAAACGGCGCCTCTCGAGGAGAATTGCAGCGAGCATACGCGCACCTGGTGCGAGTGCGTGTAATGCGGGAAGGCGAGGCCAGGCTGTTGTCTCACTCGAGGCGATAGTAGAATGTCATTTTCCCTCGGTGACAAATCCATGCATAACTTCACTCCCTTGAGTGCACTGGGTGGCGGGCTGCTGATCGGCGGCGCAGCGGTGCTGCTGCTGTTGCTGAACGGCCGCATCGCCGGCATCAGCAACATCACGAGCGGCCTGCTCGCGTTGAAGCAGGGCGATGTGCTGTGGCGTCTGTTGTTTCTTGGCGGACTCGTGGCAGGCGCCGCCATCTACTACAGACTGTTTGGGAATGCGCCTGCGCCGCGGTTGAGCTTCCCGGGTTGGCTGCTCGGACTTGGCGGCGTGCTGGTCGGGTTCGGCACCTCGCTTGGAAGCGGATGCACCAGCGGACACGGCGTATGCGGCCTGGGGCGGTTCTCAGTGCGGTCCCTTGCAGCCACGTGCATTTTTCTGGTAACCGGTATCGTCACTGCGTTTGTCGTGCGTCACATGTTCGGAGTGTACTGATGAACAAGTACGTCAGCGTTGCCATTTCGGGCTTCGTGTTCGGACTCGGGCTTGCTGTCGCCGGTATGACACATGCAAGCAAAGTGCTTGGTTTCCTGGATGTCACCGGCGACTGGGACGCGAGCCTGCTGTTGGTGCTCGGTGGCGCAGTGGCGGTGACGGCGATCGCGTTCCGCCTCGTTCTGCGCCGCAAGGCGCCGGTCCTGGAAGGCACGTTCCGTTTGCCCACTGCAGAAGACATCGACCAGCCGCTCATACTCGGCGCGCTGATCTTCGGTGTGGGGTGGGGGATCAGCGGCTATTGCCCCGGTCCGGGCATCGCGCTGCTCGCTGCACCCTCCTGGGAGACATGGGTGTTCGTGCCGGCTGTGCTGTCGGGAGCGCTCCTCCATCGCCTCTTCATGGCCTCGCGCGCCGATGGCCCGATCGCGTTGCCGGGGTCCGAACGATCGTTGTGATGCGGATGTTGAGACCTCCGCTGGCTAGATCGAGAGATATGCCGCCAGCAACAAGCCGATCAGGCACAGCGCCCATGCGAGGAGGACGGGGAATCGGATCGACACGCGTGGGGGCAGCTGCGCCGCAGCCAGCGTGGCGATGAACCGATGATGCTGGATTGCGGACGCCGCCACTGTCAGCACACCTAGCAATACCAGGGCAACGCCAACCACAACCGAAAAGGCATGCCCTCCCGACTCCTCAGGGTGGAGCATCCTGAGAAACAGCCCGAATCGAGCGACGACGAAGCCAAAGCCCATCAGCGTGAGAGCGGTTCGAATCCACGCCAGAATCGTTCGCTCTGCCGCGAAATAGACGCGAGGGTCCCGGTCGACGCCCGAATCACTCACGAAACTTCAGTCCGAACTTGTTCACGCGATAGCGTACTGTCTCGCGTGAGGCGCTAAGCAGCCTCGCTGCAGCGCTCACGCTGTGATTCGATCTTTCCAGCGCAGCGATCAGGATCTGCTTCTCCATGTCCTCCAGAGACATGCTGCCGTCCAGAGGCAGGTCGATGGATAGACGATCGCGAGTCCTGGACGCGGTTTCCATACCCCGAGCTGTTGGGAATTGCAGCCACTCCGCTGCCAACGTATGTGTGTCCGACAGCAAAACGCAGCGCTCGATCGCGTTGCGAAGCTCGCGCACGTTTCCGGGCCAATCGTATGCGCGCAGTATCGACCACACGGAGTCGGGGACAGTGCGGATCGATTTGCCTGCCTTGGCGTTGTACTCCTCCATGAACAGGGGGACAAGGTCGTCGAGATCGTCCTTGCGCGCTCGCAGCGGAGGAAGCTCCAGGGTGAACACCGCGATGCGATGATAGAGATCGCTGCGAAACGCGTCTTCGCGCACACGCTCGAACAAGTTGCGATTGCTTGCAGCGATGATCTGGACGTCGATCTCGATCTGCGTGCTGCCTCCGAGTCGGCGCAGTCGGCGGTCTTCGATGGCGGACAGCAGTTTCGCCTGGAGCCCCAGGCTGAGCTCACCGATCTCATCGAGAAAGATGGTGCCGCCATTGGCCTGCTCCATCAGTCCGCGGCGCCGCGCCTTCGCGTCCGTGAACGCCCCGGGCTCGTGACCGAACAACTCGGACTCGAGCAGGTCATGAGGCAGGGCGGCGCAGTTCACTTCGATCAAGGGACCTTCGCGACGCGCCCCGGTGTGATGCAGTATTCGCGCCGCCAGCCCCTTGCCGGTGCCGGTTTCGCCGGTGAGCAGCAAAGTGCTGATCGATGTACGCGCCAGCTTGTCCAGCATTTCGCGAACGTGCCGAGCTGCTGCACTCCTGCCGAGGAATGCGGCCGGCGTATAACGGCGGTTCTGCAGCGCTGCGCGCTCGCGCAGCTGGCGCTGAGCACGTGCGCTGCGCGCGGCTCCGCTCACCACCAGATCGAGCCGCGCGAGCTCGCAGGGCTTCTCCAGAAAATCGTATGCGCCCAGCCGCAGCGCACGAACCGAATCGGCTACGCCGCCATAGCCGGTGAGAAACACCCACTCGCCACCCGTCGCGTGCGGGCGCACTGATTCGAGCAGGTCCAACGCGTTGCCGTCGGGCAGGCTCATGTCCGATACCACGACCAGGGGCTGCACACGCTGATCGACCAACAGCCGCTTTGCTTGCTGCAAACTGGCCGCTTCCAGCACTTCCCAGCCCTCGCGATGAAAGTGGCGCACGAGCTCCGCGCTGAGCAGCGATTCGTCTTCGATCAGAAGCAGCGTCTCAGTCATGGCTGTATGCACGGCACGGTAAGCGTAACGCAGGCCCCGTGCGGATTGCGGTTTTGCAGCTTGAGCTCGCCCGCGAGATCCTTCGCGAAGCGCCGCACGATCGCCAGACCGAGCCCGGTGCCGGAATCTCGCGAAGTGACGAACGGCCGAATCCCGTTAAGTACTTCTGCGGGAAATCCCGGCCCTTCATCGGTGATGTGGAGAACGAGCGATGGCCCATTGCGGTTTGCCTCAATCGTCACGGTTCCCGGCGCCTGCTGCATGGCCTGTACCGAGTTCAGGACCAGATTGAGCACGGCCTGCCGCAGGCCATCTTCGGGCAGCCGGCACTCGAGTCCTGCCTGCGCGTCCACCTCCAGTTTGATCTGGGGCGGAAGCTGATAGCGAATCAGTGTAGCAAGCTCTTGCAGCAGGCTATCCACGGCTACCGCACGCGCCGGTTCGGGCACGTGGCCGGACTGCTGCAAGAGTCCGTTCAGCAGGCGGGTAATGCGCTGCAGCTCCGCGCTCACGAGGTCGATGCGCTCGCCCAGCGATGCATCGGAAATATCGCGCCGCAGGTTCGCTATGGTGATCTGGATTCCTGCAATCGGGTTGCGCAGCTCGTGCGCGAGAATGGCGGACAACTCGCCGGTGGCGGCCAGCCGTTCAGCGCGCGCCAGACTCTGCTGCTGCTTCAGCAGCGCCTCGGTCGCGGCCCTCACCTCCTTCTCGAGGAGCAGCGTGCGCGTGCGGTTGGCCTGCTCGAGCTGCTCGAGCCGCGTCACCATCATGTTGTAGTTCTCGAACAGCGGCACCAGCAGAGGATCGATGCCGGCTACCGTCACCGGGGTAAAGTCGCCGTCGGACAGGCGTGCAAGAAAGTACCTGAGATTGTTGATCGGCCGAAAAATGCGCTGCCGCCATGCCCACAAGGCTAGCGCGAGCATGCCTGGAAATGCGACCAGCGCAATCAGAGAAATGCGCCACTCGAAGCGCGTGTGCACATAGACCGCATCCAGGAGATCGGATTGAATCGCTGTCTCCCGGTCGAGCATCTGATCGATGATCTTGCCGGCGGTGGGTAAGGCGCTGCCCGGATCGGTTTGCGCCTGTTTCAGCAGGCCGTCCAGTTGTGCGAGGCGCTCTCGAGTGACCTCTCGGACCGGTGCGCCGCGGATCGGGATCTGGGCGAGCTTGTCCCAGATCTGCGCAATCTTCGCGTTCGGAGGTGTGGAACCGGCGGCCGCGAGCGCTTGTGCTTCCTTCAACAGCGATGCGCTTTGTTCCAGCAGCTCGGTGCGGTTCACGTGCGATCGGATCGACTCGACGCGCTTGAAGTCCAGCCACGTGAACAGCGCAAGTGCCGCAAGCGCGAGCGTGAGCGTCAGTGCAAACACCGCGACGGCAAGTTGAATAGGGCGCACCAGCACTGATTTCGCTCGGACCTCGGGCTCTCGCGACATCAGCATTCTATATCTTGGGGTGTCCACACGCTGGGCGACTATCGCAGGGTCCATGCCTGACTGGGGCCATGCGTGAGGGCTCTAGTTGGAGCGAAGGCTGCTCCTTGAAATCACAGCGTTAGCCGCACGCCCCTCGTGATCGGCGAAAGCCATTGATCCGTTCTTCAAACCGACCGCGTGAAGACCGCTTGGTTCAAATACACAAAGGCAGTTACCAAGTCTGGTTGAAATCCCCCAGCCGCCGCGTGCACATCGCGAATTTTCTGTTCTTTCCATTGCGTTTTACCGCTTCGTGCACAGGAGGCACGCGATATGCTACGCGAGTAGAAGGTGAGCAAGAGCTCTATCGTCAGGACACCGAGTAAGAACGATCAGGATCGGAGCCGTTAGACCATTTGCATGCCTAT